>SLRI01000653.1 GCA_007131045.1 Rhodospirillales bacterium | reverse complement strand
GCCCGAGCGGCGGTCCAGCCAGTCCAGCCAGGCCGGCCACCACGAGCCGTCGTGCTCCTCGGCCCGGCGCCGCCAGGTTTCGGGATCGAGGAAGTGGTCGCCCGGGCGCTGCGTGCGCAGCTGGTAGCGGCGGCCGCGATGCCCGGGCTCGCTGACGATGCCGGCATTGTGGCCGCCATTGGTGAGCACCTGGGTGATCTCGGTATCCGCCAGGAGGTGGATCTTGTAGACCGAGCGCCAGGGCGCGATGTGGTCCTTTTCCGTCGCCACGCTGAACATCGGCTGGCGGACATTGGCGATCGACACCGGCCGGCCGTCGATCTCGTACTTGCCTTGCGCGAATTCGTTGCCGAGCAGCAGCCGGCGCAGGTATTGCGAATGCATCCGGTAGGGCAGATGCGTCCCGTCGGCGTTCCAGGCCATCAGGTCGAACATCTTCTGGCGTTCGCCCATCAGGTATTCCTGGATGTAGCGCGACCAGATCAGGTCGTTGGAGCGCAGCAGCTGGAAGGCCCCCGACATCTGTCGGGCCTTCAGCGTTCCTTCCGCCCACATGATGTTCTCGAGATACGCGACCTCGCTTTCGGAGATGAACAGCATCAGCTCGCCCGCATCGCTGAAGTCGAGCTGGGTGCAGAAGTAGGTCAGCGTGGCGAACCGGTCGTCGCCGCGGCGGGCCATCTCGGCCGCCGCCATCGCCAGGAGGGTGCCGCCGAGGCAGTAGCCGGCGGCATGCACCTTCTGCCCGGGGACGATGGCATTGACCGCCTGAAGGGCCGCCATCACGCCTTTCTGGCGATACTCGTCCAGGCCCAGATCGCGCTCCTCGGGACCGGGATTACGCCAGGAGATGCAAAAGACGGTGTAGCCCTGGTCGACCAGATAGCCGATCAGCGAGTTGTGCGGCGAAAGGTCGAGAATGTAGTACTTCATGATCCAGGCCGGGACGACGAGGATCGGCTCGGGCCGCACCTTGTCCGTCCGCGGGCTGTACTGGATCAGCTCGATCAACCGGTTGCGATAGACCACCCGCCCAGGGGTCGTCGCGACTTCCTGGCCGGGCCGGAACGCCTCGGCGCCGGCCGGCGGCCGGCCGGTCAGCTCGCGGTCGACGTCCTCGAGCCAGTGCCCGAAGCCCTGCCAGAGATTGGCGCCGCCGCGCTCCAGGGTGGCGCGCGCCACCTTGGGATTGGTCGGGATCATGTTGCAGGGCGCGACATGGTCGAGCAGCTGGCGGGTGACGAAGGAGACGACGCGCTCATTGGCCGGATCGACGCCCGGCACGCCGTTGGTCGCCGCCATCCACCACTCCTGGGTCATCAGGAAGGTCTGGCTGATCAGGTTGTAGGGCCACTGGCTCCACTCGTCGCCGTCGAAGCGGCGATCGTTGGGCAGCGGCTCGACGCAGCACGGCGCGGCATTCGGGTCGGCGAGCAGCGAGGCGCCGTAGCGGGCGAGTTCGGCCTGCCCGGTGACCGCCTGCTGAACGAGCTGCAGCTGCTTGCCCGGCGACAGCATCAGCTGGCCGAGCCAGCCGAAATAGGCACCGGCGACGCCGGCCGGCGTGACACTGAACGTGAGCTTTCCGAGCGATGCCTGGAACACCCCGTCGAGCAGCTTCGGATCGACCCATTGCGGCATCTCCAGCCGCCGTGGCGGCTCGATCTCGAGCGGCAGCACGGACAAGCCTCGGCGCTCGTCCTCGTCCTCGCTGCCGATGGGCCGCAGCTCCTCGTTGCCCTCGACCGAGGGCTCGACATCCGATCGGGCCTCGCTTCGGGCGCGCCGGGAACCGGCCTTGTCTCGCGCGGTTCGCTCTTTGGTGGACTGGTTCATGATCGTGTGCACCTTTGGTGAACGCTGGGTGCGATAGGGAGTGCGATTGGGGGGCTGGCGGTCGAGCCCCTAGGCCATGTACAGACCACCGTTCGCGGAGATGGTGGCGCCGGTGATGAAGCCGGCCTCCTCGCTGACCAGAAAGGCGACGCAGCGGGCGATCTCGGCCGGCTCGGCGAGGCGGCCGACCGGCACCTGCGCCACCATCTTCTGGCGCGCGTCGTCGGGCATCGCCTGCACCATCTCGGTATCGGCGAAGCCGGGTGCGACGGCGTTGACGGTAATGCCCTTGGCCGCCGATTCTAGGGCCAGCGCCCGAGTGAAGCCGAGCACCCCGGCCTTGGCGGCGCAGTAGTTGGTCTGCCCGATTTGTCCCTTTTGCGCGCTGACCGACGAGATATTGACGATCCGCCCCCAACCGCGCTCGCGCATGCCGCCGATCACCGGCCGGGTCATGTTGAACATCGAGCCGAGATCGACCTCGAGCACCTGCTGCCACTCCTCGCGCGACATCTTGTGGAACATCCTGTCGCGGTTGGTCCCGGCGTTGTTGACCAGGATCTCGACCGGCCCGACTTCCTCGGCGACCCGCTCGAGGCCGCTGCTGCAGGCCTCGGGATCGGCGACGTTCCAGGCATAGGCCGCGAGCCCCGTCCGCTCGGCGAACTGTTCTGCTGCTTCGGCGTCGAGGTCGGACGCCACCACCCGCAGGCCGGCTTCGCTCAGCTTTCGGCAGATGGCGGCACCGATGCCGCGCACCCCGCCGGTCACCACGGCGACCCGTCCATTCTCGGCCATGAGCGCTGCCCTTTCTGCGTGTTTGCAACAACTTGCCATTCGCCAAGTCATATTGCGCTGCAGCATAACAATGCAGCGCAGCGATGGAACTGATCGAGATCAAGAAGAGGCGAATTTTCTGGAGCCGCTCCCCTTCGCCCTCGAGCGGAGCGGCCGATCACGAATCGGCCGGCGGCGCCTCGATCCGGAAGAGCAATGCGTAGAACACCGGCACGGCGGCGAGCGCCAGCAGCATGCCGAGCGCCAGGCCGTAGAAGATGACGTTCGCCATGTCATAGAAGAGGACGTCACGCCGGACGATCAGCGGCAACAGGCCGAGAAAGGTGGTGAGCGCCATCATCGCGATCGCCCTGACCTTGAGCAGCGTGCCGTCGACCACGGCCTCGAACGGCGGATGGCCATTCGCTCGCAGGTCGTCGATCCGGGCGATGACCAGGATGGCATAGTTGACGATGACACCGGCGAGCGAGAGCAGCCCGAGGATCGCCATGAACCCGAACCAGCTGCCGCTCAGCAAAAGGCCGATCGCGGCACCGATAAAGGCCAGGGGAATGGTCAAGGCGACGATCAGCGGCCGGCGGAAGGAGTTGAACTGCCAGACCAGGAGCGCGACGATGGCGACGAGCGCATAGGGCACGTTGCCGAAGACGGCGGTGCGGGCATCCTGCGCCGATTCCGTTTCACCGCCCCATTCGTAGTCATAGCCGGGCGGCAGGTCGGCGAGCAGCGGTGCCAGTTCCGCCTCGAGGATCGCCTCGAAGTCCCTCGCGGTCTCGGTTCGATGCTTCGCGGCGAGGGTCAGCGTGCGCTGCTGGTTGCGGCGATCGAGGCGACCGAAATCGACGATCGGTCGCAGATCGGCAATCTGCAGCAGCGGCACACTGGTGCCCTCGCGGGCGGAATAGATGTTGACGGTCTCGAGCCGCGCCAGCGTCTCCCGCTCTTCCGCCTCGGCGCGCAACATGATCGGCACCAGAGTGTCGCCGCCGTAAAAGATGGAAATCGTCTCGCCCGCGAAATAGGCGTCGAGGGAGGCCGCGACGTCGGCCGACGTCACCCCGGCCCGGCGCGCCCGGTTCTGGTCGACACTGACCGCCACCTTGACCAGCCGGTTCTCCCAGTTGTTGTGGATGTCGATCACGCCCGGCATCGCCGCCAACGTCGTCTCGATCTTTCGACCCCGGGCCCAGAGCTCGGCCGCATCGGGACCGGAAAGGCGCAACTCGACCAGCCCGGTCTCGACATAGCCGAGGAACGGCCGGCTGATCCGGCCATGCAGTTCCGGATGGTTCGCCAAGAGGTGGCGCCGGGTGCGCTCGACCATGCCCTCGACCTGCTCGAAGTCGTGGGTCGCCACGAGAATGAAGCCCTGATGCGGTGCCGGATCGCGGGGCGCTATGGTCAAGAAGAAGCGCGGCCCGCCGAAGCCGACATAGGCAACGGTGTGCCGCACCTCCGGATTGACGGACTGGTCACCCAGCCAGGCGACGATCTCGCGGGTGATGCGATCGGTCTCCCGACTGGTGTAGCCGGCCGGCAGGTCGACATGGATCATGTATTCCGGCCGTTCGGATTGCGGGAAGAACTGCTCGGGCACGAAACGCATCAGGAAGACGCTGCCGGCGAGCCCGAGAGCGAGCACGACGAGGCACGTCCAGCGCCAGCGGAGCAGCTGCTGCAGGATGCCGCGGCCGCGCCGGTAGAGTGGCCGCGCCAGCCGCTCGTCGGCCGATTCGGTCCGCCGGGGCGCCTTCATGAACCAGACGCACAACAGCGGTGTCGCGGTCAGCGCCAGCAGCCACGAGGTGATCAAGGTGATGCCGATCACCAGGCTGAGCGAGCGCGTGTACTCGCCGGCCTCGTCGACCGCGAGCAGCGGCGGCGTGAAGGCGAAGACCGTGGTCAGCGTCGCCGCCAAGAGCGGCAGGGCCAGCGTGTCGCCGGCACCGATCGCGGCAGCCCGGCGATCCTCGCCTTCGCCCAGCCGCCGCTGAATGTCCTCGGCCACGGCGACGAAATTGGAGACGAGCATGCCGAGCGAGATGATCAGGCTGGCGAGCGAGACCCGCTGCAGCTCGAGGTCGATCAGCCGCATGAGCAAGAGGCTCGCCAGCATGGTCAAGGGGATCATGATCCCGACGATCAAGCCGACGCGCAGGCCGAGGAAGAGCACGACCAGCAGCAGCACGATGGCGAGGGTCTGATAGAGGCTGGCGGTGACGTCGGCGATCGCCTGTTCGACCGGCTCCGGCTGGAAGGTGGCGAGATCGATCCGGTAGCCGAGCGGCAGGTTGGCTTCGATCTGCCGTGCCCGCTCCGCCAGCCGCGGCCCGAACTCCATGACGTTCTGCCCGGGCCGCATGGTGACGGCGAGGACGACGGCTTCCTCGCCGTCGAAGTAGGCCAGTCGCTCCGGCGGATCGACGTAGCCGTGACCGACCGTCACGATGTCGCGCAGGAAGACGACCTCGCCCGTGGCCGCCACGGCGATCGGCACCTCGCCGATCTCCGCCTCGCTCGTGAAGTAGCCCGTCGTCTCGACGATGATGTGGCGGCGCCCGGTGTCGATCCGGCCGCCCGGCAGAATGATGTTCTGGTCCTCGAGGGTCGCCACCAGGTGCGTCGGGCTGACGCCGAATTCGGCCAGCCGCGCATTGGTCGTCTCGAGAAAGAACCGCTCTTCGCGCACGCCGTGCAGCTCGATCCGATCCACCCCGTCGAGCGCATAGAGCTGCTCGCGGATGTCGCGCGCGGTCCGTCGCAGTTCCGCCGGACCGAAGCCGCTTCCGGTCAGCGCCAGCGAGGCCACCGCCACATCGCCGAAATCGTCGTCGACGAACGGGCCGATGGTGCCCGGCGGCAGGTCCTCGCGCGCATCCTCGACGCGGTTGCGCAAGTCCTGCCAGATGGGCTGCAGGTCGAAATGGCGGGGATGGATGTGGACGTGGATGATCCCGAGACCGGTGCGGACGGTCGAGACGAGATCGTCGACCTCGG
>SLRI01000661.1 GCA_007131045.1 Rhodospirillales bacterium | reverse complement strand
CTTGGCCGAAGCGGTTGACGTCGTGCACGGACGTGTGCGCCACGTCGTAGATCGGGTAGCCGATGATCCAGATCGCCAAGGCGACGCTCGGCAGGATCATGGCGTAGGGGAGGAGGGTGGCCCTCTGCACGAAGACGAGCGGCCCGGCGCCGGGGCTACCGACGCCGGGACCGCAGCTTTCTATTGCAGCAGGCTGTCGATGCGCGAAGCCGCGTTTTTCAGGGCCGCCTCGGGCTCTTCGTTGCCGAGATAGATGTTCTGCAGCGCCGCCGAGGTGGTGTCCGCCATCAACTCCCAATCGGGCACCAGGGGCGCGAATCGGGCGTAGGGCAGCATCTCGGTGAACGCCCGCAAGCCCTCGTCGTCGGCGAAGGCCGGGTCCTCGGCCACCGACTTGAAGACTGGCAGGAAGCCCTCGCGCACCGTGAACTCGCGCCGCCACTCGTCGGTGAACGCGGCCTCGGTGAGGAACCGGCAGGCCTCGTCCTTCACGGTCGAGGTCGAGAACATCATGATGCTGTCGGTGACGCCATAGGTCGCCTGCTCGGTCCCCTTCGGGATCGAGGCGATGCCGTAGTTCACGTCCGGCGCCTCCTCCTCCATCTGGCCCCTGAGCCAGGGCCCGGAGAGGATCATGCCGACCCGGCCCTGCTTGAGGAGTGCCTCGATGTCCTGGCGGTTGAAGCCGGTCGGATCGGGCTGGGTCAGGCCCTCGTCGATCATCATCTTGTAGAGCGAGGCCGCCTCGATCGCGGCATCGCTGGCGATCCCCGACGAGCCGTTCTCGAACAGATCGCCGCCGTGGCTCCAGAGCGCATAGTACCAATAGGCGTCGGTCTCGATCTCCTTGCCCTGCAGCCCAAAGCCGTAGTGGCCGGCATCGCGCAGCGCGGTCGCGGCCTCGACCAGCTCGTCCCAGGTCTCGGGCGGGGCGTCCCAGCCGGCCTCGGCCAGGAGGTCGACGTTGTAGTACATGGCGCGGGCCGAGGCCGCGACCGGCAGGCCATAAGTCACCCCGTCGATCACCGAGGGCTCGAGGAAGGTCTCGATGAAGCGGCCCCGGACCTCGTCGGTGACGCAGGCGTCCAGGGGCTCGGCGATGTCGTTGGCGACGTAGTCGACCAGCCAGCGGGTGCCGATGATCGCGATATCCGGGGCGGTGCCGCCGGCGATGTCGGTGGTCAGCCGCTGCTGCAGGTTGTCCCAGCTGACGTTCTCGATGACCACGGTGACGTCCGGGTTGGCCTCCATGAAGTCGGCGGCCATGCCGCGGAAGATCTCCTGCGTCGCATCGCTGTAGTGGGCGACGACCACCCGGACCTCGGCGGCATTCGCGGCACCAGCGGTCAGTGTCACGACGGCGGTCGCCGCCATGAGGCTACGGCTGAGGCTCTTCATACCAGTGCTCCCGATTATCGACGTTGTTTCCTCGAGCGCAGCATAGCCACGCCCGAGGGATCGCCGCAATCGGCATTCGTCGTGCGGATTCCTTTCAGATCGGCGGCGGGTCGGTCAGCCGGCGCTCGGGCTCGGCCTTCTCGGCCGGCTGGCTCTGCCGGTCGCTACGATAGAGGATGAAGGCGCCGTTCTCGCCCGAGAACAGGCCGGGCTCCGGATTCAGCTCGCCGGTCACCGGCGGCTCGAACGGCTCCATTCCGGCACAGGCCACGAGCAGCGTGGCCAGCGTCAGGGCGAGAGCGGCGGCGCGCATCAAAAGCGGACCCTGGTGCCGAGGGTGACGATGTGGATGTCGTCGAAATCGGCGCCGTTGCGGTCGAGCTCGTGCCAGCGATAGAGGCCGAAGAGCTCGATGCCGAAATCGGTGATGTTCTGCACGGCAGAGAAGCCGATGCTGGTGGCCTCGTCGACCTCCACCGCGACGTCGTCGTTGCGGGCGAGGTCGACCGCGAGATGGGTGCGGCCGAATCTGAAGAAGTCACGCTGCCAGCCGAGCTTGCCGTAGAGGCTCAAGGCATCGTCGCGACCGGGATTGTCGCGGCCGGCGGCCGAGAAGGTGAAGCTGAGGCCGGTCGGCTGGTGCAGCACCGAGGCCGAGCTGCTGACGATCCAGTCCCGGCCGTCGCCCGGATCGGAGTAGCCGAAGGCGGCGCCGGCGCGGATGACGTCGGTCTGGCCTGCCCAGCGCAAGGCAGCGCTCCAGCGCGCATCCGAGACGGTGTCGGCGGAGGCGGTGAAGCCGGCGAAGGTCGGGGTGTCGTAGCGGAGGCGGTTCTGCCGCGACAGGCCGTCGAAATTGCTGAAGACGTTGCCGATCGACGTGCCGCTCAGCTGATCCAGGTCGTCGTCGAAGAAGAGCAGGCCGCCGGCGGTGTCGCTGATCGACGAGTAGGCGATCACCGAGGTGCCCGAGAGATCGATCTCCGAGGTGCCGTCCGACGCTGTCGAGCCTCGACCGACGCTCAACCGTCCGAAGTCCTCGTGTGTGAAAAAGATGTCGACGAACCGGCTGCGGAAGCCGACCACCCCGGTATCCTCGTTGATCTGACTGACTTCGGTGGAGGCGTTCGAGCGCATCTCGAACTCGAACAAGGTGCCGACGGCGAGGCGCTCCGTGGGCTCGGCGCGGCCGACCGCGCGCAAGCGGCTCGAGCTGTTGACGTTGTCGACGTGGAAGACCTTGGTGTCGTCACCGTCGTTGGCCACGGTGACCATCCGGTTGATCTGGCCCGAGATGGCGAGGCTGACGCCGGTGTCGCCGGACCGCACCCGCGCCTCCTCGGCGACCACCGCCGGCGGCAGCACGGTCGGTGCCGGCGGCTCCTCGACGTCGATCGTGCGGGCGTCCAGCTCTTCGAGGCGCTGCTCCAAGAGCTCGAGCTGGCGCGCCTGCTGCTCGATCTGCTGCCGTTGCAGCTCGATCATCTGGCGCAGCTCGGCGGCCGTCTGCGCCCCTGCGGGGGCCGTCCAGAGCAGCGATCCGGCGACCACCGCCACCGTCACAAGTCGACCCTTTGTCGCGTTGCCGGCCATCGCTGCTTCTCCAGTTCTCGTTGGTGTGCGACCAGCCCCTAGCGGGCGGCAAGTGGGGCGGCTATTCACCGTAGTTCACGAAAGCGAGACAGCGCCGCCAGCGATCCGCGAGCCCGAGACCGAAAGACCGCGCATGCCCATGAAGGCCGTCTATCTCTACGCCTGGGACCTCCTCGACGAGGGTGCGCCTGTCGTCTGCGACCGGCTGCGCGCCGCCGGTGCCGACACCGTGGCGCTGGCCACCAGCTACCACGCCGGCAAGTTCGTCCGGCCGCACGGGCTCTCGGGCAAGGTCTATTTCCCCGACGACGGGACCGTCTACTTCCGCCACGATCCCGCTCGCTACGGCCGCATCCGGCCGGTGCCGCACCCGATGCTCGAGCATGTCGACCCGCTGGAGGTGCTGGCGGAGACGGCCCCCGACCTGGCCCGGGTCGCCTGGACGGTCTGCTGCCACAATTCGAGGCTCGGCCAGGCCCACCCGGACCTCGTCACCCGCAACGCCATGGGCGACGGCCTGGTCTACAGCCTGAACCCGGCGCACCCGGAGGTCCGCCAGTATCTCGTCGCCCTCGCGACCGACCTCGCCACCCGTTACGATCTCGAAGCCGTCACCCTCGAGACTCCGGGCTGGCTGCCCTATGCGCACGGCTACCACCACGAGTTCGCCATGTTGCCCCTCGACCCCTGGATCGAGCTCTATCTGGGCTTGTGCTTCGCGCCCGAGACGGTCAGCGCTGCCACGGCCGCCGGGATCGACGCCGAAGGGCTGAGGCGGCGCGTGGCCGGGCGGATCGAGGCCTGGCTCGGCCTCGACGTGGCACCGGGCGAGCGGGCGGCGGAATGGCTGCAGGCCGACCTCGTGACCGACGGCGAGCTTCGCGCCTATCTTTATTGGCGCTGCCGCTCCGTCGCTGCTCTGGTGGCCGAGATCCGGGCAGCGCTGCCACAGTCGACCGAGCTTCGCGTCATCCCCTCGGTCCAGCGCCCGACCGCCAAGGGCTGGATCGAGGGCAGCGACTTGGCCCTGCTCGCCGCTGCCGCCGATCGGCTCGAGGTTTGTTTCTATGAGCCCTCGGCCGCCGCCGTCCGCGACGACCTCTTCGACGTCCGCCAGCGGATCGGTGCGGATGCCCGGCTGAACGCCGTCTTGCGGCCGAGTCACCCCGATCTCGCCGCCGGGGCGGAGACTGTGGCCGCCGCCCTGGCGCTGAAGGCCGGCGGTGTCGAGGGCCTCGCTTTTTATGCCTATGGCCACTGGCGGCTGCCGGCGCTCGACCAGGTGAAGGCCGGCTTCGCCGCCTGGGATGCCCGGCCGTGAAGCGCTTTCTCGCCAAGACGGCGCTGGTCACCGGTGGCGGGCGTGGCATCGGCCGGGCGACGGCGCTGCGCCTCGCCACCGAGGGGGCCGCCGTGGCGGTGGTCGATCTCGACGGCGGGCCGGCGCACGAGGTCGCAAAGGCCATCGGCGAGATCGGCCGGACGGCGGTCGGGCTCGAGGCCGACGTCGCGGCCGAAGGCGCTGCCGCAAGGCTGATCGAGGCGGCAGAGAAGGCGCTGGGCCCGCTCGACATCCTGGTCAACAACGCCGCGAAGACCGGGCCCGCCGACCTCGCTTCGACCGACGAGGCGAGCTGGGACGCCGAGTTCGCCGTCACCCTGCGCGCCGCCTGGGCGATGGCCCGGGCAGCCCTGCCCGGCATGACCGAACGCGGCCGAGGCGTAATCGTCAACATCGCCTCGGTCAACGCGCTGACCGCCCTGGGCAACCCCGCCTACAGCGCCGCCAAGGCCGGCCTTTTGGCGCTCACCCGGCAGATCGCCACCGAATACGGGCCGGCCGGCATCCGCTGCAATGCCGTGACTCCCGGCACCGTGCACACCGACAACCCGAGCTGGACCAGTCGCCTCGCCGCCGATCCCGACGTCTTCACGAAGCTCGAGCGCTGGTATCCCGTCGGCCGTGTCGGCAAGCCCGAAGACATCGCCGCCGCGGTCGCCTATCTGGCCGCCGACGAGGCCGGCTTCGTCAACGGCGCCAACCTGGTGGTCGACGGCGGCCTCACCGCGGGCCTCGCCCCGATGACCCGCGAGCTGACGCCCGGCGGCCGCTGATTTAGGAATAATAGCCGAAACCGGCTGCGCCGTCAACCACGGGGTCGGGCTCGTTCGGCAAAACGCGGGTCTCGGGTCGGCGGCGTTCCCGCCCGGCTCGACTGGCACCTCGAGAAAATGCCGCAAATCCATTTATAAGGGGTAGAACGCGGGTCGGGTGCGACAATCCGTTTGCTCAGCAACCGTGGTTTTGTCAGGCGTCGTGCTGCGCATTCCACGGCTTGTTGTCCCTGACCATGGCGCTGACGGTGGCCATTTAGAGCACCCGGCGGACCTGGCCTCGGCCACCTTTGGTGACGCGCCAGTTTTCGCGCAGGCCGCTGTCTTTGGCGATGGCTGCGAGGCCGACGCCGCGTGGGGCTGCGGGGACCCTACGGCCCCGCAGGGTGCGGCGACTCGGCGGCGGTCGAGTTGGCCGAGTTCGCGCAAGCCGATGATCAGGGTGAGCGCCAGAATCCGGCCGCAGCCGCGCATGGTCAGCAGCTCGACGGTGGCCTGCATGTCGTCGTGGGCTTTGACGTGGGCGTCGATGGCCTTGTCCATCT
>SLRI01000194.1 GCA_007131045.1 Rhodospirillales bacterium | reverse complement strand
GGATTGAGCCAGATGAGGCGGCGGCAGGACTTGTGCAGCCGCTCCATTTCGGCTTCCAGCCCTTCGCCGGCGTCGCGGTCGAGGCCGTCGGTGATGATGATGACGACGGCGCCCTGGCCGAGCACTCGCCTCGACCAGTTCTTGTTGAAGTCTTCGAGGCAGTGGCCGATGCGGGTGCCGCCGGACCAGTCCTTGACCACCTGGCCGACCTTGTCGAGGGCCACGTCGACGTCGCGGTTCTTCAAGTAGCGGGTGATGTTGGTGAGGCGCGTGCCGAAGACGAAGCTGGAGACGCGTTCGCGGTCGCTGGCGATCGAGTGCATGAACAAGAGCAGCATGCGCGAGTAGCGGCTCATCGAGCCCGAGATGTCGCAGAGGATGACCAGAGGCGGCGGGCGGCGCAGCCGGCGGCGCTTGGCGATGTCGATAATGGCACCGCCGCCGCGCAGCGATTGGCGGAGCGTCTTCCTCAAGTCGATGCGGCGGCCGCGGGGATGCAGCGCGAAGCGGCGGGTCGGGCGTTCCATGATCGGCAGCCTGAGGTTCTTGATCTGCCGCTTGGCGTCGCCGAGCTCGTCCGTGCTCATCGCCTCGAAGTCTTTTTCCTGCAGCAGCTCTTTGGCCGAGTAGGTGAGCTGCATGTCGAGCTCGATTTCCTCTTCGGGCTCTTCTTCGGGTGCTTCACCCCGGCCGGGCTGCTTTTCCGGCGCCATGGCTTCGGCGACCCGGCGGCTGACCTCCTCGCCCGCCTCGTCCTGCGGTTTTTGCAGTTGCGGCAGCATCATCTGCATCAGCCGCTCGAGCAGCTTCGGGTCGCGCCAGAAGATGTGGAAGCACTGGTCGAACAGCTCGCGCTGGTCGCGGCGGTTCACGAAGACGGCGTGCAGCGTCCAGTAGAGGTCTTGCCGCGAGCCGATGCCGGTGACCTCGATCGCCTCGAGGGCGCGCAGCACGCGGCCGGGCCCAACCGGCAGGCCGGCAGCTCTCAGCGCCCGGGCGAACTGGGCGACGTTGGCGGCGAAGCGGCCGCCCTCGGGGGTATCGGGCAGGTCGTCGGGCAGGGGCTCGGTCATGCGGTTCCTCTTTGGCCGGAGCCTAGCACCGGGGTGGCTGGGATGCATCGGCGATGTTGGCCGGCCGCTGCGCGTGATGTATATGGATGATGTATGGAGGACATCGGATGATGGTCAGGACGCAGATCTATCTCGAGGAGGCGCAGGTCGAGGCGCTGCGTCGCCTGGCGGCGCAGACCGGGCGGCGGCAGAGTGCGCTCATTCGGGACGCGGTGGACCGGCTGATCGCGCAGGAGCCGCCGATGGAAGATCGGCTCACCCGGCTGCGCCGTGCCTTCGGTGCCTGGGCCGACCGGGACGACATCGAGGAGGTCATGGCCGACAACCGCCGCTCGCTCGACGAGCGTGAGGAGCGTCTTTGGCGCCGATCCTGATCGATACGTGTGTATTCGTCGATTGCTTGCGCGGCCGCCGGGAGGCATTGGACTTCCTGGCCGAGCTGCCGGTGGGCAGCCTGGTGTCGGTCTTGACGATCGCGGAGCTCGAGGCAGGAGCACGCAACCGAAAGGCGCGGGCTGTCGTCGACGATGTCACCGCCGATTGCCGGATCGTCGCTCTGGACGGCGAAACCGCGCGGTTGGGTGGCAGCTTCAAGCGTCGCTTTCGGCCGAGTCATGGGACGGACTTGGTCGATGCGCTGATCGCTGCGACCGCCAAGCAGGCTGGGGCTCGCCTCGCGACGGTCAATCGCAAGCACTTTCCGATGTTCGATGACTTGCTGGTGCCGTACTGAGCGGCTGCAGGGCCGTAGGGCGGCAAAGGCCGGTTGCCTGATGTGCTCCCCTAATCAAGGCTTCGGGGCGATGCTCACCCGCTCGGTCTCGCGGTACGGCGGGATGCCGTCGGTGAGCCAACTCGGCAGCGGGGCGTCGAGGCGGCGGGGCTCGGGGAAGGGGATGCCGTCCGCCTCGAGGCCCTCTAGGTGCAGTTGCAGGGCCTCGGCGGCGTTACGCAACGCGGCTTCGCGGGTTTCTCCGACCGAAATGCAGCCCGGCAACTCCGGAAAGACGACGCCGTAGCCGGACTCGTCGCCGGCTTCGAGGATGGCGCGGTAGGCTCGCATGGAGTGTCGCTACCGCCCCTCAACCCCTGCCGGCCGCCTGGGCCTTCATGGTGACCTCGCGGAGGATGCTCGCGGCTTCGCTGCCCTGAATCTTGGCAATGTCGTCCTGGTATTTGAGCAGGGTGCCGAGCGTGTCGTTGATCACCTCCGGGGTGATGACCAGGACGTCGAGGGTGGTGAGTGCCCTGGTCCAGTCGAGGGTTTCGGCGACGCCCGGGAGCTTGAAAAGGTCCTTCTTTCGCAGTTCCTGGACGAAGTCGACGATCATTCGCGACAGCCGCTCGTCGACGCCCGGCAGGCGGGACTGGATGATCTCGTGCTCGCGTTCGGCCGTGGGGTAGTCGACCCAGTGGTAGAAGCAGCGGCGCTTCAGGGCGTCGTGGATCTCGCGCGTGCGATTGGAGGTGATGATGGTGATCGGCGGGGTTTCGGCCTTGATGGTGCCGACCTCGGGGATGGTGATCTGGTAGTCGGAGAGGACCTCGAGGAGGAACGCCTCGAACGGCTCGTCGGTGCGGTCGAGCTCGTCGATCAGCAGCACCGGCGCCCCACCGGCATGCGGCTCGAGCGCCTGCAGGAGGGGGCGGCTGATCAAGAAGCGGCGGTCGAAGATGTCCTGCGCCAGGCTCTCGCGCGAGGCGTCGCCGGTGGCTTCGGCCATGCGGATCTCCAGCATCTGGCGCTGGTAGTTCCACTCGTAGACGGCGGATGCGAGGTCGAGGCCCTCGTAGCATTGCAGCCGGACGAGGTCGCGGCCGAGGGCCTGGGCCAGGGTCTTGGCGATCTCGGTCTTGCCGACGCCAGCCTCGCCCTCGAGGAAGAGCGGGCGGCCGAGCTCGAGGGCGAGGAAGGTCGCGGTCGCCAGCGGCCGGTCGGGGATGTAGCCGGACTCTCGGAGCAGGGTGGTGGTGTCGTCGATCGAGCGCGGCAGGTCGGCGGCCATGGGCATCCCCTGGTAAGTTTTTCGCCGTTCGGTTTGCCCGGGCGGCACGGGTGGTGATAGAAGGCGCCCGCGGGCGACGAGTTGCGCCCCTACATGCCGTTCTCGTGCCGATTAGGGAAGGGTTGGCTTGCCACGTCTCGTCGCCTCGGTCTGGTTCTGGGTCTGGGGCGGGGTCGTGCTTTTGGCCCTCGTCAGCGCTCTCCTCCTTTGGCTCGTGCCGCGCTGGGTCGATCTGCCCGATAGCGTGCTCGCCGATCCGGATTTCGCTGCGTTCGCTTCCGAGGCGCCGGTGGCCGCCTGGCAGCGCGTCGGTGGCGGAAAGGTCGAGGCGATCGACGGCGGCGTCCGGCTGGCCAACGACGATCCGGACGTCGTGGTCGGGATCGATCAGGTGATCGACTTGCCGCGCGGTGGCCACGGGGTGCGGGTGACGGCCACCGTCACCTTGCGCGACGTGGTGGCCGGCCCGGAGCGCTGGCAGCGGCCGCGGGTGGTGGTGCAGGGCGTCACCCCGGACGGCCGGGCCGATATCGGCGGCCGGTTTCAGCTGATCGATCGGGTGGGCGATGTCGGGCCGGTGCGGCTCAGCGCGGTCTTTCCGGTGGCGTCACCGAGCGACCAGGCAAGGGTGATGCTGCGGCTGCATCGAACCACGGGCGTGATGGAGGTCCGGGATCTCGAGGTCGCCGCCGCCTTCAGGCCGGCTACACGGGATCTGTTGCGCCGCGGCTTGATCGTCCTCTGGCTCGGCATCGGCGCGGCGATCGGTCTGGCGCTCTGGTGGCAGAGCCAAAATCGCTTGGCTGCGACGTTGGTGCTGGCCGGCCTGGGCTCGCTGGCGCTCGTCGTGGTGCTGCCGCAGAGCGTGCGGCAGCCGTTGCACGATCTGCTCAACGCGGCGACCGGGGGGCGCGGCATCGAGCTGCTCAAGCCGCTCTTGCATCTTTCGGGCTTTGCGGTGCTGGCCTTCGCCTCGCGCCTCGCCCAGCCGCATCGGCCGCTCTGGTTGTTCGTCTCTGCCTGGCTGGCGGCGGCGGTGCTGCTGGAGCTGGCCGAGCTCTACTTCAGCATGTTCGATGCCGACGATTTCGTCGACATGGCGTTCAACGCCGCGGGCGCCATGCTCGGCCTCGCGGTGGCCGGGCATGTGTTGCGCCGACGGGGCCGGGCAGCGACGCCCGACCCCGCTAAGGCACCCGGCCGCCCAGAGATACCCGAGCGGGAAGCCGCCTCGGCGCTTATGCGGCGGCCTTGACGGCGCGCTGGGCCATCACCTTGACCAGGTGCGCCCGGTAGTCGGCAGAGGCGTGGATGTCGGCGTTGAGGTCGGCCGACGGCAGGCTGAGATCGGCCAGCGCGTCGGCCGAGAAGTTTGAGCTCAGCGCGTTCTCGGCCTCGGTCCAGCGGAAGGCGCAGGCGCCGGCACCGGTGACGACGACCCTGACCTCGCCGCCGATCCTGGTGACGTAGGCGCCGGCCATGGCGTAGCGCGAGGCCGGGTTGCGGAACTTCTGGTAGCTGCCCGCATCCGGCTTCTTGAAGTGCACCGCCTTGATGATCTCGTCCTCCCCGAGGGCCGTCTCGAACATGCCGGTGAGGAAGTCGGCGGCGCTGATCTCGCGCTTGCTGGTGCGGATCGTAGCATCCAGCGCCAAGAGCGCGCCCGGGTAGTCGGCGGCGGGGTCGTTGTTGGCGATCGAGCCGCCGAGCGTGCCGAGATTGCGCACCTGCGGGTCGCCGATGTGCAGGGCGAGGTCGGCCAGCGACGGGATCACCTTCTTGACCACGTCGCTCTTGGCGACCTCGCCGTGGGTCGCCATCGCGCCGATGGTGACGCCGCCGCCCTCTTCCTGGATGCCCTTCAGCTCGCCGATGCCGGAGAGGTCGATCACCGCGGTGGGCTGGGCCAGGCGCTGCTTGAGGGTGGGGATGAAGGTCTGGCCGCCGGCCATCAGCTTGGCGTCCGCGTCGCCGCCCAGGAGCTGGGCGGCCTCGGCGAGCGAGGTGGGTTTCTTGTAGGCGAATTCATACATCGTCGGGTTTCTCCCTGGCATCGAGGTGCGGCTCGGGGGCCACCCCGAGCGGGGCGGCCCCTGGCCGGTTTGGTTGCTCTACTCGGCGGCCTGGGCCATGCCCTGCATGGCGGCCCAGACCTTCTGCGGGGTGGCCGGCATCTCGACGCGCACCCCGATGGCATCGGTGATGGCGTTGATCACCGCCGGCGGCGAGCCGATGGCGCCGGCCTCGCCGCAGCCCTTCACGCCCATCGAATTGGACGTGCAGACGGTGCCGGCGGAGGTGACCACCTCGAAGCTCGGCACGTCGTCGGCCCGCGGCATGGTGTAGTCCATGTACGAGCCGGTGAGCAGCTGGCCGCTCTCGTCGTAGACGGCACCCTCGAGCAGCGCCTGGCCGATGCCCTGGGTCAGGCCGCCATGGACCTGGCCCTCGACGATGTTCGGGTTGATGACGTTGCCGAAATCGTCGACGGCGACCAGCTTTTCGATCCGCACGACGCCGGTGTCGGTGTCGACCTCGACCTCGCAGATATAGGTGCCGGACGGGTAGGTGAAGTTGGGCGG
>SLRI01000551.1 GCA_007131045.1 Rhodospirillales bacterium | reverse complement strand
TGCCCCGCCACGAGGTGCGGATCGTCGACGATGCCGACCGCGAGCTCGCCGACCGGCAGGAGGGCCACATCCAGTTCAAGGGCCCCTCGGCGACCTCGGGCTACCTCGACAACCCCGAAGCCACGGCCCGGCTCCGCCACGGCGACTGGCTCGATTCCGGCGATCTCGGCTACATCGCGCAGGGCGAGCTCTACGTCACCGGCCGGGCCAAGGACGTCATCATCAAGGCCGGCCGCAACATCTACCCCGAGGAGCTCGAAGCCGCGATCGGCAATCTCGACGGCATTCGCGCCGGCTGCGTCGCCGTCTTCGGCCGGCAGGGGGCGGGCGGCGAGCGGCTGGTCGTGCTCGCCGAGACCCGCAAGACCAGGGAGGCGGATCGGGCCGAGCTTACCCGCGCGGTCGAGGGCCTGACCATCGACCTCACCGGCATGCCGGCCGACGAGGTGGTCCTGGCCCCGCCCAACAGCGTGCTCAAGACCTCGTCGGGCAAGATCCGCCGCGACGCCTGCCGCCAGCTGCTCGAGCGCGGCCGGATCGGCGCCGAGCGGCAGGCTCTTTGGCAGCAGGTCGCAACCCTGCAGCTCGACGCCTTGCGCCCGAATCTGCAGCGCGCCAGGCGGCGGACCGCCGCTACCGGCTTCGCCCTATGGGGCTGGACGCTGGTCGCCGTCATCGCCCCCGTCGGCTGGCTCGCCGTTCTGAGCTTGCCGGGTGTCGAGCGCCGCTGGACCGTCTCGCGCGCGCTGCTGCGCGGCATGGCGCGGCTCTCCGGCACCAGGCTCGAAATCCGTGGCCTCGAGCGTCTGCCCGATACCCCGGCCGTCCTGGTCGCCAACCATGCGAGCTATCTCGACGGCTTCGCGCTTCTGGCGGCCTTGCCCCGCCCGGTCGCCTTCGTCGCCAAGGCCGAGCTCAGCCAGAACTGGTTCACCGCCAGCATCCTCCGGCGCATCGGCGCGGTCTTCGTCGAGCGCTTCGACAAGGCCAAGGGAATCGCCGATGTCCGGGCGCTGGGCAGCGACGCCACCGGCGGCACGCTGCTGTTCTTCCCCGAAGGCACCTTCGGCCGGATCCCCGGCCTCCTGCCGTTCCACATGGGCGCCTTCACGATTGCGGCCAAGAACCGCATCCCGGTGGTGCCGATCGCGATCAGCGGCACCCGCTCGATGCTTCGCGCCGACGTCTGGTTCCCGCGGCCGGGTACCATCGAGGTCGAGATCGGCGACCCGCTCGAGCCCGAGGACGAGGACTGGACAGCGGCCCTCGCCCTTCGCGACCGGGCCAAGAGCTTCATCAGCCGCAGCACCGGCGAGCCGCCACTGATCGACGGCCCCTGAGGCTCAAATATAGACGATGAGTGCGACGAGGACGCCGCCCAAGGCCGCGTAGAGCAGGGCAGGACCCAGCATCAGCCGCAACACCGGCCCCTCGCGGCCGGCGAGGCCCACCGTGGCGTTGCCGGCGACGATGTTGTGCGGGCAGATGATGTTGCCGACGGCGGCACCGAAGCCCTGGGCCGCCGCCATCCAGAGTGCCGGCAGGGCGAGGGCCGAGGCGGTCGCCAGCTGAAAATCGGTGAGCAGGATGTTCGACGCCGTGGCCGAGCCCGTCACGAACGTCCCGAGTGCTCCCGTCGCCGGGGCGAAGAGCGGCCAGGCCACGCCCGTGGTCGCTGCCGCAGCCTCGGCCAGGGCCTCGATCAGCCCGGCATGGACCATCAGCCGGGCGATGGTCAGCATCGCCAGGAGGGCGATGATCACCGCCGGCAGCCGCCCGGCCGCGGCCTTCGCCGTGGCGGCGAAATCCCCGAGGCTGTCACGCCGCACCATGCCGCCGATGAGAAGGCCCGAGAACAGCATCGTGCCCGGATGGTAGAGCGGCTGGAACGAGCCGCTGAAGCCGTCGTCGAAGAGCGACCAGGCGAGCCGGATCTCGCTCAGGAGCTCTTGCAGCGGCGGGATGAGCCGGGTGACTACGATCAGCGCCAGGAGCACCAGGTAGGGCAAGGCCGCCATGACGATGCGCCGGGCGTCCGGCAGGTCGTCGTGGTGCTCGCCCACGGCCTCCTCGCGGCGATGCACGAACCAGGCGAAGGCGGCCCCGCCCAGGAGTGCTGCGCCCAGGGTCGGCAGCTCCGGGCCGATCGCCCAGGCGATAAGGGCATAAGGCAAGAGGAAGGTGACCGAGGCCAGCAGCGGCCAGGGCCAGCCGGCGGTCGCCGCGGCCGCGTTGCCGTTCTCGCCCTTGACGACGATCCGATGCAGGGTGAGCGCCATGGTCCAGCCGAGCACCGCATGCAAGAGGGCGGTGGCCCCGGCAAGGGCGGTAGGCGTGAGATCGCTGGTTGCGAGCTGTGCCATGACCGGCGTGCCCACCGCGCCGAACGACACGCCCACCGCATGGCCGACGAGGGCCAGCGAGACCGCCTGGATCGGCGGAAAGCCGAGCCCGACCAGAATGGGGGCGGCCAGCGCCACCGGCGTGCCGAAGCCCGCGGCCCCCTCGGCGAAGAGGGCGAAGAACCAGGCGATCAGGAGGGCGGTGAGGCGCGGGTCGACCGAGAGCCGGGTCAGCGATTTGCGGATCGTCTCGGTGGCCTCGGTCCGGAGCTGCAGCTCGTGGATCCAAAGGGCCGGAAAGACGATCCAGAGAATGGTGGCAGCGGTGAACCCGGCCTCGGCGAAGAGGCCCAAGAGCGCCAGGGGCAGGTTGGGGGCGGCCTCGGGGCCGCGGTAGTCGAAGGCGAAGAGGGCTACCGGCAAGGCCACGACGAGGCCTGCGATCCCGGCCCGGGCGGCCGACCAGGAAAGCCCGATCATCAAGGCCACGATCAAGAGGATCGGCAGCAGGGCGAGGAGTGCCGTCACGAGCTGCGCCGCGCCGGTTGCCGGGCGGTCAGTGCTGCCGGCACCAGGATCGCGAGCGCGATCACGAAGACCAGCGGCAGGCCCGGCGCGCCCAGGATACTGAAGGCGAGCCCGGCCACCGGCGGCCCGCCCATCGCCCCGATCTCGTAGGTGAGGATGAAGGCCGCATTGGCGCCGGCCAGCGACGCGCCCTTGAAGCGCTCGCCCATCAAGGCCAGCGCCAGCACGTAGATCCCGCCACTCATCCCGCCGTGCACCAGCAGCACGGGCCAGAGCAGCGCCGGGGTGGCGACCACGATCTGGCTCATCAAGGCCAGCGACAAAAGGGTCGCGAGAGCGGCGCAGCCGGCCAGGAGCCGCCGCCGCGGCAGCCGGTCGGCGAGCCAGCCCACCGGGTACTGCAGGAGAATGTTGCCGGCGATCCAGACCCCGAGGAGCAGCGCCACGGCGCTCTCGCCCATGCCGAGCTCGAGCCCCCAGACCGGCAGGAGCGAGAACTGCGTCGTCTCGATCAGGGCGACCACGGCACCGGTGCCGAGGATCAGGGGTGCTGTCCGCCACAAGGCCAGGAGCCGGCGTGCGGCATAGGCGTCCGGTCCGCCGCCCAGGGCCACGTCGATCGAGGGCATGGCGAGCGTCGGTGCCAGTCCGGCCGCGAGAATGGCCGTGCCGACGAGAAAGGGGGCCATTCCCTCGCTGCCGACGAAGGCGATGATCAAGGGCCCGGTCGCGTAGCCGACGGCGAACATGGTGCCGTAGAGGCCCAGCACCCGGCCGCGCCGATGATCGTCGACGAGCGCGTTGATCGCGGCCTCGCTGACGATGAAGACGACGGTGGTCGAGGCCCCGAAAACCAGCCTGAGTGCGAACCAGAGCCAAGGGTCGACCTCGAGCGGAAAGAGCACGAGCAGGACCGCTGCCGCCGTGAGCCCGAGGCGCATCGCCCAGACCGCGCCGATGCCCAATATCAGCCGGCCGAAGAAGGGTGCGGCCAGGAGCACGCCCAGCCCGTGCGCCGCGGCGTTGACGCCGATGACCGTGGCATCGTGGCCGTCGGCGGCGAGCACCAGCGAGAGCAGCGGAAAGGAGAGGGCGAGCGATGCACCGACGATCGCCGCACTCGCCATGAGTGCCGCGAGCTCGACGTTGCGGCGGCGAAGGGCCTCAGCGTCTGCGGCGGCCGGCGGCATGCGCACCCCTGCCTCTGGGTTGCTGCCCGCGTCGCATCGGCCCGGCCTTGGCCCAGGCGGCCTGGGCCAGCTCTGCTGCATGCGCCCGCTCGTGGACGTCGATGCGAAAGCTGAGCTGGCCCTGGACGATGTCGATATCGGCGAGCGTGACGGTCACCAGATCACCCAGCCCGAACGCCTCGCCGTAGCGGATGCCGACCAGCGCCTGGTGCTGCTCGTCATAGTGGAACGCGTCCTCACCCAGCGTGCTCACCGGCACCAGCCCCTCGGCCCCGGTCTCGTCCAGCATGACGAAGAGGCCGAAGCGCTGCACCCCGATCACCCGGCCGGTGAACTGCGCCCCCTTCTTGTCGAGCATGAAGAGTGCTGTGTAGCGGGCGAACGCCATCCGCTCGGCCTGGACGGCCTTCCTCTCGGTGGCCGAGACCAGCCGGCCGAAGCGCTCGAGCTGCTCGAGGTCATAGGCCCGGCCGTCGTCGGTCCCGGCGAGCTTCTCGTGGTGGATCAGGAGGCGATGGACGACGAGGTCCGAATAACGGCGGATCGGCGAGGTGAAGTGCGCGTAGTGGCGCAGGTTCAGCCCGAAATGGCCGAGATTGTCCGGCTGGTACATGGCCTGTGCCTGGGCTCGGAGCACGAAGCCCGAGACCTGCTCGCGCAAGCTCGGCAGGGCGATCCGCTCCAGCATCCGGGTGAAGTCGCCGGGCTTCTTCGCTGTCCTGGACCAGCCGATGCCGAGCCGCTCCAGGTACTGGGCCAGGGCCTCGATGCGGATCGGATCGGGCTTGTCGTGGACGCGAAAGAGGCAGGGCCGCTTCTTTTCGGCAAGGGCCCTGGCGGCGGCCACGTTGGCCGCGATCATCAGCTCCTCGACCAGCATGTGGCTGGCCAGCCGGCGGCGGACGACGATGTCCTGCACCTTGCCGTGCTGGTCGAGGAGGATCTGCCGCTCGGGAAGCTCCAGCTCGATCGTGCCGCGCTTGCGCCTGGCTGCCGCCAGCTTTTCGTAGACCCGAAAGAGCGGTTCGATAACCGTCGCCATGAGCGGCCCGGTGACGTCGTCCGGGCTGCCGTCTTTGGCCATCTGCACCTGCTCGTAGGTCAGGCGGGCGCGGCTCTTGATCAGCGCCCGCATGAACTTCCAGCGCTTCAAGGCAGCATCGGCATCGAACACCAGCTCGACGGCGATGCTGGCGCGGTCCTCATGAGGCTTCAGTGAGCAGAGGCCGTTGGAGAGCGCTTCGGGCAACATCGGGATGACCCGGTCGGGGAAATAGACCGAGTTGCCGCGCTCCAGGGCTTCCCGATCGAGCGGATCGCCGGGCTGGACGTAGTGCGCCACGTCGGCGATCGCGACCACGGCCCGAAACCCGCCATCCGCCAAAGGCTCTGGGTCGGCCCAGACCGCGTCGTCGAAATCGCGCGCATCGGCGCCGTCGATGGTGACCAGATCGAGATCGCGAAGATCCACGCGGTCACCGAGTGTCGGCGGCTGGGCGTTCTCGGCCACTGCCAAGGCCGCCGGGCCGAACTCGACCGGCAGCTCGAGGTCGGCTGCGATGGTCAGCGCGATCGAGCCGGTATCCTCGGCCTTGCCCAGCC
>SLRI01000470.1 GCA_007131045.1 Rhodospirillales bacterium | reverse complement strand
GTGCTCGATCGGCCAGTCCCACCACGCGAGCGCGAGGAGACGCTCTACGGTGGCCGGCGGGTGGCGGTGGCGGATCGGCCGGGCGGGGTTGCCGGCGACGACGGCGTAGGGCGGAACGTCGGCGGTGACGACGCTATCGGCGCCGATCACCGCACCGTGGCCGACGCTGATGCCGGCCAGGAGCGTCGCCCGGTAGCCGATCCAGACGTCGTGGCCGACGACCAGATCGCCCCGGCAAGGCCAGCTTTCGGGCATCGCCTCGGCCCAGCCGCCGCCGAAGATGCCGAACGGATAGGTCGAGAGGCCATTTGTCTGATGATTGCCGCCGTTCATGATGAAGGTCGCACCATGGGCGATGGCACAGAAGCGGCCGATGACCAGGCGGTCGTTCTCGAACGGGAAGAGGTAGCGGACGTTCCGCTCGAAGCCCAGAGGGTCGTCGAAATCGTGGTAGTAGGTGTAGTCGCCGACCTCGATCCGCGGGTTGGTGACGACGGTGTTGAGGAAAACGACCGAGGTCTCGTCGCCGAGCGGGTAGCGCCGGGTCGGGTCGGGGGCTCGGCGAAGCGGGTCCATTAGCGGCTCCGGGCTGGTGCAGGGTATCGGTCGTAATGGGCGTCGTCATCCGGTGCCGCGGGGCACGCTACCAGCACCTGCCGATGCCGCCCTGGCGAGGGTCGAAGCCGCGGCGGCCAGCCATCCGCACCCAAAAGACCGATGGGGCGCGGGGAAGATCATCTTCCCCGCTCTTCTTCCTTTTCCTGCCCTCACCCCTTCGTCAGCGCCGCCCGGCGCTCCAGGTACCAGTGATACAAATGCGGCAGCAGCGCGTGCGGGTTCTCCGCACCCAGCGTCAACGCCGCGTGGTAGGTCCAGGCTGGGTCGGCCAAGTGCTCCCGGGCGATCGCGATCATGTCGGCCTTGCCCTCGGCCAGGATCGCCTCGGCCTGGTGGGCGTCGGTGATGAAGCCCACGGCCATGGTGGCGATCTCGGCCTCGCGCCGGATCGCCTCGGCAAAGGGGACCTGAAAGCCGGGGCCGGGGTGGACCGTCGCCAGACTGGGGCTGCCGCTGATGCCGCCCGACGAGCAGTCGACGAGATCGATGCCGATGGCCTTCAGGCGACGGCAGAGCTCGATCACCTCGGAAAGTTCGAGGCCGCCCTCGACGCCGTCCTGGGCGGAGACACGGTACCAGACGGGCAGGTGGGCGGGCCAGGCTTCGCGGACGATGGATGCCACCTCGAGGGGAAAGCGCATGCGGCCCTCGAGATCGCCGCCGTAGCCGTCGTTGCGGCGGTTGCTCAGCGGCGAGAGGAAGCTGTGCAGCAGGTAGCCGTGCGCGCCGTGGATCTCGACTACTTGAAACCCGGCGGCGAGCGCCCTTCCGGCGGCGGCACGGAAATCACTCTTCACCCGCTCGATATCGGCCTCGTTCATCGCCTTCGGGGTGTGCCAGCCGTCGCGCACCGGGATGGCACTGGGAGCAATGGTCGGCCAGGCGCCCGCCGCGGCGGTCAGGGGTTGCGCCCCGTCCCAGGGGCGCTCCGTGCTGGCCTTGCGGCCGGCATGGCCGAGCTGGATCGCCGGCACCGCGCCGTAGCGCTCGTAGGCGGCGGTGACCCGGGCCATGGGCGCTATCTGCTCGTCCGTCCAGAGACCGGTGCAGCCGTGGGTGATGCGGCCATCGGCCGAAACCCCGGTCGCCTCGACCATGCCGATGGCGACGCCGCCCATGGCGAAGCGGACGTGGTGGTCGTAGTGCCAGTCGGTCATCCGGCCGTCGACGGCCTGGTACTGGCACATCGGCGAGACGCAAGCACGGTTCTTGAAGGTCAGCCCGCGCTGGGTCAGCGGGCGGAAGAGGTGGGGGATTCGGTCTTCGGACATGATTGCCTGGCGGCGGCCTCCGGGTGTACCCAACGATGCCGTCCTCATAGGCTCGATCCGCCACGCTGTCATCCGGTCGGGAACCACTCGATCGGGGAACCAGCGGGCTCCGCCGGGCGTTGGTCGACGCAAGGCTCCTGGGCGGCTGATGCTCGCCCGGATACGATCGACGGGGGACATCGGCAATCACGGAGACGCTCATGACCGCGGGCACACTGATTTTCTGGCTCTTCCTGTTCACCCTCTTGGCCGGGATAGGATTCGCCGCCTACCAATACTGGCAGACCGACAAGAGCCAGAAAGAGCACGGTGACGACCCTCACGCGCTCGAGCACAAGCTCGAGCGGCAGCAGGAAAAAGTCGAGGCCGCACGCCGAAATCGCTGATTCAGGTGTCGGGTCGGGTTCGGGTTCAACCGCTGGTGAGCTCGATCCGGCTCGGCAGCCGGCTCGACGTATTGGTCATCAAGAGCGGCACCGGCACGGCATCGGTGCTGGCATAGACGTCGATCCAGTCCCTGGGCTCGCCCGGCAGGGTGACGAAATTATCGTCCGCGTCGAAGCCCGAGATCCCCTTCAACGACGCTTCGAGGCGATGCGCATCGCGGCGGCGGCCGGCGACCTCGACGGTGGCCGGGCCACGATAGACGGCCTCGAGATCGGCGCGCTTGCGGCCTTCGAAAACCGGATGGACGACCGTATCGCCGGGGGCCGGGTCATTGGCCAACCAGTCACTCAGACTCATGAGCGTGGCCAAGGGGTCGATCGAGGGCTCGCGCAGCGCCTCGGGGACCGGGCTTTCCTGCGGGCGCCCCTGATTGCGGGTGGCGAGATGGCTGAGGCTGCCGTCGGGGGCGAACTCGAGTTCCGTCTCGCGCAGCCGATCAGGCTTCTGGTAGGAAGCGCGAAAGCGCGTCGGCTGCGGCTGCCCCTCGACATCGAAGCCGACCAGGGCGTTCATCGACGTCCGGTTACGGCCGCCGAAGAACGCGGCGACACCTCGACTGGTAATCTGCATCTCGACCAGGGCGAAGCTGCCGGCGCATTGAAAGCGCAGCTCCATGTCGGCGACCCTGATGCCGCTCACCAGCATGTCGTAGGCCAGTCGCCGGTCGGTCGGGATGGGGCAGGCGGCAGCCCCGCGCGACCAGCCCAGCCCGGCACCCAGCGCGGTCGTCACCAAGCCGGCCAGCACCGCGCGGCGGGGGGGACGGGCTTCGGCGGTCGAATTTCGCCGGTTCTTGCCGGGTAGCGCTGCTCTCACCTCAGCGCGAGTAGTACTCGATGACGAGGTTGGGCTCCATCTGCACCGGATAGGGCACATCGGCGAGCTTGGGCGTGCGGACGAACTGGCCCTTCATCGCCTTGCTGTCGACGGTCAGATACTCCGGCACGTCGCGCTCCGGCCGGGCGACGCTCTCCATGACCATCGGCATGGTCTGGGCGCGCTGCTTGAGCTCGATGATGTCGCCCTCGCCGAGCCGGTAGCTCGGGATGTTGACCCGCTTGCCGTTGACCATCACGTGGCCGTGATTGATCAGCTGCCGCGCGGCGAAGATCGTCGGCACGAAGTTGAAGCGGAAGATGGTGATGTCGAGCCGCCGCTCGAGCAGCCCGATCAGCTTCTCGGCGGTGTCGCCCCGCGTCTTGGACGCCTCCTCGTAGGCGCGGCGGAACTGCTTCTCGGTCATGTTGGCGTAGTATTTCTTCAGCTTCTGCTTGGCAGCCAGCTGATTGGCGTAGTCCGACATCTTGCGGCGCTTCTGGCCGTGCTCGCCGGGCCCGTAATCGCGGCGTGCGAGCGGGCTCTTGGTTCGACCCCAGAGGTTGACGCCGAGCCGGCGGCAAATCTTGTTCTTCGCCTGAATACGCTTGGTCATGGGCCCTAGGTGCAGCTGGTGTGGTGAGGCGGTCGCCGGCGGTGCTACGAAGATAGGCGCACAAGCGACAATGCGGCCAGGGACACCCGTGGCCGGCGGAATTGACATAGCGATGCCCTTGTCCCCTGTCAAAGGGTTTGCGCCGGGGCGGCATCGGCCCCCCTTTCGAAGGTTTGCGCCGGCGCGGCATCGCCGGCGTGCCACTCTCGACTTTGCGGCGGCGCTGGCCTAAATCTCGCCGCTCACGCGACCTTCGGACAGCAATCTTGACGATCGAGCTGCGCAATCCACCGGAGGCGGTCGAGCACCTCGCGGTCGGCCCCGGCACCTCCACCTTCGGCACGTTCGGCGACATCAACGTCGTCGGGCTCTGGACGCTCTACGTCAAGGAGGTGCGCCGGTTCCTCAAGGTGATCACCCAGACGGTCCTGGCCCCGGTGATCACCACCCTGGTCTTTCTCGCCATCTTCAGCCTGGCGCTGGGCGCCGACCGGCCGGCCGTCGCCGGTGTCGCGTTCATCGACTTCCTCGCCCCCGGCCTGATCGTCATGGCGATCATCCAGAACGCGTTTGCCAACACCTCGTCCTCGATCATGATCGCCAAGGTGCAGGGCAATATCGTCGATTACCTGATGCCGCCCTTGTCCTCGGGCGAGCTGCTGTTCGGCGTCGTGATGGGCGGGGTCACTCGCGGCATCCTGGTCGGGGCCGTCGTCTGGCTCGGCATGATTCCGTTTGCCGACATGACTCCCGACCATCTCTGGGCCATTCTCTATTTCGGCGTGATGGCCTCGCTCTTGCTCTCGATCCTCGGCTTTCTCGCCGCACTCTGGGCCGAGAAGTTCGACCACATGGCAGCCGTGACCAACTTCGTCGTCACCCCGCTCTCCTTCCTCTCCGGCACCTTCTACTCGATCGAGCGGCTGCCCGAGATGTTCCACGGGGTGGCGCTGGCCAACCCCTTCTTCCACCTGATCGACGGCGTGCGCTACGGCTTCACCGGGCATTCCGACGGCCATATCCTGGCCGGGGCGGTGTTTCTGGCCCTGGTGAATGCCGCACTTTGGTTCTTTGCGCTGCGATTGGTCCGCCTAGGTTACAAGCTCAAGGCCTGATGGTGGTACCAATCCTGTCGCGTTGACGGGATCGGCCGCATCCTTCATCTACCGCACCACCTCGAACCGGATCCCGCAACCATGAGCCCGAACGCCGCCATTCCGTCGCTTTTGCCGATCTACAACCGGATCGACCTCGTCTTCGAGCGCGGCCTGGGCAGCTGGCTCTGGACCACCGACGGCCGCCGCTTCCTCGATTTCACCAGCGGCATCGCGGTGAACGGCCTCGGCCACTGCCACCCGCATCTGGTCAAGACCCTGCAGGACCAGGCGGCCAAGCTCTGGCACGTCTCCAACCTCTTTCGCATCGGCGAGCTCGAGCGGCTCGCCGATCGGCTTGTCGCCAACTCCTTCGCCGAGACGGTCTTCTTGTGCAATTCCGGGGCCGAGGCGATGGAGGCCTGCATCAAGATGGCCCGGCGCTTCCACTTCCACCGCGGCCAGCCCGAGCGCAACCGGATCATCACCTTCGAGGGCGCCTTTCACGGCCGAACCATGGCGACCATTTCGGCCGCCGGCGGCACACGGCTGATCGAAGGCTTCGCGCCCTTGCTCGACGGCTTCGATCAGGTGCCGTTCGGCGATCACGAAGCGCTCGAGGCCGCCGTCACCGAGGCCACCGCCGGCATCCTGATCGAGCCGATCCAGGGCGAGGGCGGCATCCGCCCGTTGCCCCGGGTCTGCCTCGAGGGCCTGCGCGAGCTCTGCGACCGGCACGACATCCTCTTGATCTTCGACGAGGTGCAGTGCGGCATGGGCCGCACCGGCCAGCTCTTCGCCCACCAGCATTTCGGCGTGACCCCGGACATCATGGGCCTCGCCAAGGGCCTCGGCGGCGGTTTTCCGATCGGCGCCTGCCTCGCCACCGCCCGGGCCGCCTCGGGCATGACGACCTCGACCCACGGCTCGACGTTCGGCGGCAATCCCCTGGCCTCGGCGGTCGCGAGCGCGGTGCTCGACGTGATGCTGGAGGCGGGCTTTCTGGACACCGTCAGGGCCCGCGGCGACTACCTGCGCGAGCGCGCCGAGGCCCTCGTCGCCCGGCACGGCGAGACCTTCGAGCTGGTCCGCGGCACCGGCCTGATGGTCGGGCTCAAGCCGCGCGGCAGCAATCTCGAGCTGGCGGCGGCGCTGCGTGCCGCCGGTCTCCTGACCGTGCCGGCCGGCGACAACATCGTCCGCCTCCTGCCGCCCTTGACGGTGAGCGAGGCCGAGATCGACCAGGCGCTCGAGACCATCGAGACCTGCTGCCGGGAGCGGGCGGCGTGACCGCTGGCCGGCATTTTCTCGATCTCGCCGAGATCGACGCGGCCGAGTTGCGCGGCATCATCGCCGAGGCCGGGGCGATGAAGGCGGGCGAGCTCAGCGATCGGCCGCTCGAAGGCAAGACCGTGGCGCTGATCTTCGAGAAGCCCTCGACCCGCACACGGGTCTCCTTCGAGGTCGGGGTGGGTGATCTGGGCGGCCGGAGCATCGTCATGCACGGCAAGGAGATGCAGCTCGGCCGCGGCGAGACGGTGGCCGACACGGCGGCCGTTCTCTCGCGCTACGTCGACGCCATCATGATCAGGACCGACGCGCACAGCAAGCTCCTGGAGCTGGCCCGCCACGCCACGGTGCCGGTGATCAACGGCCTCACCGACAGCTCCCACCCCTGCCAGATCATGGCCGACGTCCTGACCTTCGAGGAGCACAAGGGGCCGATCCGCGGCAAGCGGCTGGCCTGGTCCGGCGACGGCAACAACGTGGTGACCTCGTTCATCCATGCGGCCGTGCGCTTCGATTTCGAGCTCGCCATCGCCTGCCCGCCCGAATTGCCGCCGGATGCCGAGGCGCTGGCCTGGGCCAGGGCGCATCAGGGCCGGATCGAGGTCACCCACGACGCCTATGCCGCAGTCGCCGGGGCCGACGCGGTGATCACCGACACCCGGGTCTCGATGGGCGACGCCGACGCCGAGCGCCGCCACCGGCTGCTCGAGCCCTTCACCGTCGACCGGTCGCTGATGGCGGCGGCGCTCCCGGGGGCGATCTTCATGCACTGCCTGCCGGCGCATCGCGGCGAGGAGGTGACCGCCGAGGTGATCGACGGGCCGTCGAGCGTGGTCTTCGACGAGGCGGAGAATCGGCTGCACGTGCAAAAAGCCATTCTCGCCTGGTGCCTCGGCGGCTAACCTCTGGCCATGAGCTTGTTGCAACCGTCCCGTCTCGATGTGCTGCGGCCGTTCCAGCTCGAGACCTCCCAACTCCGCGGCCGGCTGGTCCGCCTCGGCGAGGCCGTCGACACGGTGTTGAAGGCGCACGCCTACCCGCGGCCCGTCTCCGACCTTCTGGGCGAGCTTCTGGTGCTGGCCGGCGGACTCGCCGGCGGGCTCAAGTTCGCCGGTCGGTTCTCCCTGCAGATCAGGGGTGAGGGCCCCGTCCGCCTGATGGTGGCCGATGTCACCAATGATGGGCAGATGCGCGGCTATGCCAGCTTCGATGCGGCGGCGATCGGCGAGGGCTCGGGCTTCGGCGAGCTCGTCGGCGAGGGGCTGATGGCGCTCACCGTCGATCAGGCGGCCGCGGGCGGCGAGACCTATCAGGGCATCGTCCAGCTCGACGGGCGCTCGCTGCAGGACAGCATGCTCGCCTATTTCCACCAGTCCGAGCAGGTGCCGACCGGGATTCGCTCGGCGGTGGGCTTCGACGAAGAGGCCGGGACTTGGCGGGCGGCGGCGGTGATCGTCCAGGCGATGCCGGGCGAAGGTGCGGTGAGCGCGGCCGAGCGCGAGGACGACTGGCGGCGGACCATGCTGCTGCTCGGGACGCTGACCGACGCCGAGCTGCTCGATCCCGGACTCGGCCCCGACACGCTGCTCTTTCGGCTGTTCCACGAGGACGGGGTCCGGGTGTTCGATTCGCTCGACCTCACCTTCGGCTGCTCCTGCGACGACGGCCGGGTCGCCGAGATGCTGCAACGCTTCGAGCGCGACGAGGTCTTGGCGATGGTCGACGAAACTGGCAAGGTCGTGGTCACTTGTGAGTTCTGCAGCCGCGTCTATCGCTTCACCATGGACGATATCGCCACCCTCTTCGAGGATCCCCTCCATTGAGCGCCAAGCCCCTTCTCGCGGTCCTCACCCTGTTCGCTCTGGTCGCCTGCACCGCACCGGAGCTGCGCGAGCCGATCGAGACCACCAGCACCAAGCCGCCCTTGATGTTCACCTTGGCCGAGCTCGCGATCGAGGATGCGAGCACGCTGCCGGGGGCGACCGGGTTTCGCGACCGGATGCGCAGCGAGTGGCTGGTCGAGGCCAGCAAGGAGTTCCTCGACGACCGGCTCAGGACCGGCATGGGCGAGGGCTGGCTGCAGGTGACCATCGACGAGGCCCGGGTGCTCGAGCAGCCGATCGAGCTCGAAGGCACGGCGCGGGAGGCCATCACCCGCGCCCCCGACCGGGTGCTCGATGCGCTGATCCGCGTGCGCCTCGCGGTGATGGGCGCGGACGGGCTCGAGCAGTCCTTCGTTCAGGCGGAGGTCCAGCGCCGCCGGCCGATTTTGCGCAACACCTCGGTGATGGCCCGCGACGCCGAGGCCAACCGGCTGATCGGCGATCTCTTGGCGCAGTTCGACGACGAGCTCACCGAGGCCATCCAGCAGCATCTGAACGCCTACCTGCTCTAGACGACAGCGCAGGCGGCAGGGAGAAGCGTCTTGAGTCGGGTCTTCTATCGCCATCTCCGCCAGACCTACCCGACCGCCGCCCGGGGTGACGGCGTCTACGTCGTCGACAGCGAGGGCCGGCGCTATCTCGACGCCTCGGGCGGGGCTGCCGTCTCCTGCCTCGGCCACAGCCACCCGGCGGTAACCCAGGCGATCAAGGATCAGGTCGACAGGCTGGCCTATGCGCATACCGGCTTCTTCACCAGCGAGCCCACCGAGGCTCTGGCCGAGAAGCTGATCGCCAAGGCCCCCGCCGGGATGGACAAGGTCTATTTCGTCTCGGGCGGCTCGGAGGCGGTCGAAGCGGCGCTGAAGATGGCCCGGCAGTACTACCTCGAGATCGGCCAGCCCGAGCGCCGCCGCTTCGTCGCCCGCCGGCAGAGCTATCACGGCAACACGCTCGGTGCCTTGGCGGTCGGCGGCAACCAGTGGCGCCGAAAGCAGTTCGAGCCGATCCTGATCGACGTCGATCACCTGACCCCTTGCTACCCCTATCGCGAGAAGACCAGCGACGAGAGCGAGGAGGCGTTCGGCCAGAGGCTCGCGGCCGAGCTCGAGGCGCATCTGGAGCAGGTGGGCCCCGAGACCGTGATCGCCTTCATCGCCGAGCCGGTGGTGGGGGCCACGATGGGTGCCGTGCCGCCGGTCCCGGGCTACTTCCGGGCAATCCGCGAGGTTCTCGACCGCCACGGCATCCTCTTGATCCTCGACGAGGTGATGTGCGGCATGGGCCGCACCGGGACGCTCTTCGCCTCGGAGCAGGAAGGGGTGGCGCCGGACCTGATCTGCGTCGCCAAGGGCCTGGGTGCCGGCTATCAGCCGATCGGCGCGACCCTGGTGCACGAGAAGATCGTGGCCGCGATCCGGGACGGCTCGGGCTTCTTCCAGCATGGCCACACCTATATGGGCCACCCGACGGCCTCGGCCGCCGGCCTCGCCGTGCAGCAGGCGATCGAGGACGAGGGCCTGCTCGAGCGGGTCGTGACGATGGGCGAGCGCCTGGAGGCCAGCCTGACCGAGCGCTTCGGCAACCATCGCCACGTCGGCGAGATCCGCGGCCGCGGCCTGTTCCGCGGCCTCGAGCTGGTCCAGGACCGGGCGACCAAGGCACCGTTCGATCCGGCCCTGGCGCTCAACGCCCGGGTCAAGAAGGCCGCCATGGCCGAAGGGCTGATGTGCTATCCCATGGGCGGCACCATCGACGGCAGGCAGGGCGACCACATTCTCCTGGCCCCGCCCTTCATCATCGACGACAGCCACGTGGCCCTGATCACCGAAAAGCTCGGCCGCGCGGTGGACCAGGCGATCGGGTCGCTCGGCGGTTGAGGCGCCCTGATCTCGATCGGCCCTGTCGCATCATGGTGGCGCCCAATGGGGCGCGGAAGGGCAGGGGCGATCATCCGCAATTGCCGATCACCCCGGCCGAGGTGGCAGCCACCGCGGCTGCCTCCATGGCGGCCGGCGCCACGGCCATTCATTTGCACGCGCGGAACGAGGCCGGGGCGCACACGCTCGATCCGATGATCTACGCCCGCTACATCGCGGCGGTGCGCGACGCCGTCGGCGACGGGCTGTTCCTGCAGGTCACGACCGAAGCCGTGGGTCGCTATACGGCGACGGAGCAGATGGCGGCGGTAAGGGGGCTCGCGGTTCGCCCGGACGGCGTGTCGCTGGCGCTGCGCGAACTCGTGCCGGAAGGCGGCGAGCATGGTGCGGCGCGCGACTTCTTCGCCTGGCTGGTCGAATCGGGGATCGAACCGCAGCTCATCCTCTACCGCCCGGAAGAGCTGGACCGGCTCGCCGAACTGCGGGCGGCCGGGGTGGTGCCCGAGGCCCTTCGCCACGTGCTCTTCGTGCTCGGCCGGTATCTGGCACCGGGCGAGGTGGTGGAGCCGCGCGCACTTCTGGGCTTTCTCGAGCGGCACTCGCCCGGCGATCTCTGGATGGTCTGCGCCTTCGGCCGGGAGGAGACGGCGTGCCTCGCCACCGCGGCGGCCCTGGGCGGTGACCTCCGGGTCGGCTTCGAGAATTCGCTGCAGCACGGCGACGGAAGCCCGGCACGGGACAACGCCGAGCGGGTGGCGGTGATCGCCGAACTCGTCGACCGGCTCGGCCGGGTGCGGCAGCGCTCAGCCTGAAGCGGCCGGCGCCTGCCGCTCGTCGGGCGGCGAGGCGATCCGCGAGCGATTGCGGCCGGCGCGCTTGGCGGCATAAAGGGCGTGATCGGCGGCCCGCATCAGGCTGTCGAGGTCGTCGCCGGGGCCGGCAAGCGCCCCGCCCACGCTGACGCTGATGCCGATCGGCGGGCTCGCCTCGCAGGGTCGCAAGGGAACCGCCGGAACCCCGCGGCGCACCCGCTCGGCGACCTCACGCAGCTGCTCGGCATCGGCGGTGGTGCAGATCACCGCGAATTCCTCGCCGCCGATCCGCGCCAGAATGTCGCTGTCCCGCAGCCCGGCGCGGAGCAGGCGCGCGACGTGGATCAAGGCCTGATCACCGGTGGCGTGGCCGCGGGTGTCGTTGATCCGCTTGAAGCGGTCGATGTCGATCAACAACAGGCCGATGCCGGGCGACGGTCCGTTCAGGCGCCGCTCGAGCTCCTCCTCGAAGGCGCGGCGATTGCCGAGGCCGGTCAGGTGATCGGTGACGGCCACCGCGCGCAGCTCGGCATTGCTGTGGGTGAGGGCGGCGTTCTTCTCGTCGAGCTCGCGGGTGCGTTCGGCGACCGCAGCATCGAGCTTGGCAATCAGCCGGGTCCGGTCGTCGGTCGCGGCACCTAGGGTGAGCGTGGCGATGCAGCAGGCGATCAGCACCGTCTGCAGGGCCACGGCACTCGGCGCATCGGCAACTACCGCGCTGGTCGCGAGCAGCAGTGTCGCCGCCAGGCTGAAGAGTCCGACCGCCACCGGATAGCCGAACAGCATGGCGCCGATCAGGATCGGCAGAAGCGCCGGGGTCATGGCAGCGGCGACGCCCACCTCGTCCTCGAAGGCGAAGAGGGCGAGGAGCACGAAGGTCGCGGCGAGGCCGAACAGGCCGCCGACAAAGAGCCAGTCGCGCCGGCCGAGCCGCATGGTCGACTGGCTCTGTCGGCGTCGCTCCGAGAGGCGCCCGGCGAGCAGCAGTGCCGGGGGGACCACCAAAAGGAGCCCGCTCGCATCGCCGAGGAAGAAGACGAGGGCGACGGTCGCGACATCGCCCGGCGCCAGCGTGCCGGACCAGGCGAAGGTGGCCAAGGCGGCGAGCAGATTGACGCTGACAGCGACCAGCGCCACGACGAGCAGTGCGCCGAGCCGGGCCGAGTTGGTTGCTGCGGGGTTGCGGCCGTACTTCATCCGCAGCAGCACACCCGCCCCGCCATAGAGCACGGCCTGCCGAGTGATGTGCAGGGCGGTGTCCGGATCGAATCGGAAGGCGAGGAGTGCATCGCCGGCGAGCACGGCGATGATCGGTACCGGCAGATAGACCGGGCCCAAGAGAAAGCCGAAGAGCAGGCAGAGCCCGGCGATCGGGAAGAAGAGGCTGACCGGCGCACCGCTCTCGAACCAGGCCGCGAGGTGCAAGAGGCCCTGGAACGTGGCGAGGAAGACGAGACCGGTGAGGCCGGCGATCAGGAGGCGCTGGCTCGGCCGCAGACCGTCGGGCCAAGGCCAATGCATCTCGGCGATGAGGCGGCGGCAGAGCTGTTGCCGCAACTGCAAGGCCCGGTGCCCCTGCACAGCCAGCGTTCCTTGTCCAGGACGGCGTCCGAAGGCCGTCCGCACCAGAATATACCCTCGCATAATACCAACTCTTGGTGGAAGCTTACCGCCGATCTCCTGGGCGGACAAGCGTGGCGAGTGAAAATAGATGAGCCCTGTAGCGAATTGGCGCAGCCGACTCTCGGCACCTGCCTGAGCTTAATCGCAAATCCTTAATACTCTGTTAGCCTCGCGGGCGATAAATGTGCCGCAAGAAACCCGTCGCGAGAATTCGGCCGTCGCCAGTAGCGGCAGATCGCCGAATTGTCAGTCGGCAAACGGATCGGTGACCAGGATGGTGTCGTCGCGCGACGGGCTGGTCGAGAGCAGAGCGACCGGGGCTTCCACCAGCTCTTCCAGTCGCTTGACGTATTTGACGGCTTCCGCCGGCAGCTCGGCGAAGCTCCGGGCACCGGCGGTGCTGTCCTGCCAGCCCTTGATCTCCTCGTAGATCGGCTTGATCCCGGCTTGCGCCGCCATGCCGGCCGGCAAATGGTGGAGGGTCTGCCCGTTCAGGTTGTAGGCAGTGCAGATATTGAGGGTGTCGAAGCCGTCGAGGACGTCGAGCTTGGTCAGCGCCAGGCCGCGAATCCCGCCGGTCTTGACCGCCTGGCGGACGAGCACGGCATCGAACCAGCCGCAGCGGCGCTTCCTGCCGGTCACCGTGCCGAACTCGCGCCCGCGCTCGCCCAGCCGGTTGCCGATCTCGTCGAAGAGCTCGGTCGGGAACGGCCCGGAGCCGACCCGGGTGGTGTAGGCCTTGGTGATGCCGAGCACGTAGCCCACCGTGTCGGGCCCGACGCCCGAGCCGGTGGCCGCCATGCCGGCCGTGGTGTTGGACGAGGTGACGAAGGGGTAGGTGCCGTGGTCGACGTCCAGCATCGCCCCTTGCGCCCCTTCGAACAGGATCCGCCTGCCGGCGCGTCTGAGCTCGGAGAGACGCAGCCAGACCGGCTCGGCGAAGGGCAGGAGCTTGGGTGCCAGTTGCCGCAGCTGGTCGAGAAGTGCTTCGCCGTCGATCTCGTCGACACCGAAGCCGCGGCGGAGCGCGTTGTGGTGCAGCAGGAGCTCGACCAGCTTCTGCTCGAGCACGGCCTCGTCGGCGAGGTCGCAGATGCGGATGGCGCGGCGCGCCACCTTGTCCTCGTACGCCGGACCGATGCCGCGGCCGGTGGTGCCGATCTTGCCGGAACCGCCCTCGGCCTGGCCCCGGGCCTCCTCGCGGGCGCGGTCGAGCTCGCCGTGGAAGGGCAAGATGAGGGTGGCGTTCTCGGCGATCCGCAGTGTCTCCGAGCCGATCGCCACGCCCTGGCCGCGCAGCGTCTCGATCTCGGTCAACAGCGCCCAGGGATCGATCACCACGCCGTTGCCGATGACCGAGAGCTTGCCCGGACGGACGACGCCCGACGGCAACAGGCTGAGCTTGTAGGTCACACCGTCGATGACCAGCGTGTGGCCGGCATTGTGGCCGCCCTGGAAGCGCACCACCACGTCGGCGCGCTCGCTCAGCCAGTCGACGATCTTCCCCTTGCCTTCATCGCCCCATTGCGAGCCGACCACGGCGACATTGGTCATGCGGGCTTGCTCCTCCTGCCGTCCCTGCGCATGCAAAGGGTTTACGCCAAAGCCCGGGCCGGCACCAGCGTGCGGGCGGTGTGGTTTTCCTGGCATTCGGTCGACCAGAGCTGCTATCCGGACCTGCCCGCGCTGATCTCCGGAGCGATCTTGCCCGCCGCCACCCGACTGGACGAGCCGACCGACGGCTGCCTGGATACCGCCCTCGAGCGGGTGTTCGGCTTCAAGGCCTTTCGTCCGGGCCAGCGCGAGATCGTCGAGGCGCTGATGGCCGGCGAGGATCTTCTGGCGGTGCTGCCGACGGGCGGCGGCAAGAGTCTCTGCTACCAGCTGCCGGCGGTGATGAAGCCCGGTCTCACGCTGGTGGTCTCGCCGCTGATCGCACTCATGGACAACCAAGTGGCCCAGCTCCGGCTCTTGGGGGTCGAGGCCGCTTCGGTGCACAGCGGCGTGGATCGGGGCGAGCGGGCCCGTATCTGGGAGGCGATCAAGGTCGGGCGGTTGAAGCTGCTCTATCTCTCGCCCGAGCTCCTGGCCACCGAGCGGCTGCAGGCGGCGCTCGACCGGCTGCCGGTGGGCCAGATCATCGTCGACGAGGTGCATTGCGTGAGCCAATGGGGGCACGATTTCCGCCCCGACTACCGCAACCTCGCGGCCCTGCCCGCCCGCTATCCGCACGCCGCCGTCGCCGGGTTCACCGCCACGGCGGATCGGGTGACCCGCGAGGACATCACCTCGCAGCTGTTCAAGGGCCGCACCGCCCGGGTCTTCGTCCACGGCTTCGACCGGCCGAACATCAAGCTCACGGTGCTGCAGAAGGAGCGGCCGGAGCGCCAGCTCCTGGACATCCTGGCCCGTTTCCCGGGGCAGCAGGGGATCGTCTATCGCCTGGCCAGGAAGGCGACGGAGGAGACGGCGGCCAATCTCGAAGCCGCCGGGCACCGCGCCGTGGCCTACCACGCGGGGCTCGACGGGCGGCTGCGCAAGGAATTGCTCGACCGGTTCCTGACCGAGCCCGATCTGATCGTCGTCGCCACCATCGCCTTCGGCATGGGGATCGACAAGCCGGACATCCGCTTCGTCGTGCATCTCGACCTGCCGGGCAATCTCGAGGCCTATTACCAGGAAATCGGCCGGGCCGGGCGCGACGGTGCGCCGGCCGAGGCGGTCATGCTCTACGGCTTCGACGACATCCGGCGGCGGCGCTGGCTGATCGAGAACGGCACCGCCACCGAAGCGCAAAAGCGGGTCGAGCACAGGAGGCTCGATGCGCTCTTGGCCTTCACCGAGACCAGCGGCTGCAGGAAACAGGCCCTCTTGGGCTATTTCGGCGAGACGGCGCCGCCGTGCGGCAGTTGCGATCGCTGTCTCGAGCCGCCGGAGCTCTCGGATGCGACCGGCCTCGCGCAATCGCTGCTCACCGCGATCCGCACCACCGACAGCCGCTTCGGCCAGGCGCATCTGCTCGACGTCCTGCTCGGCGAGCAGACGGCGAAGGTGGCGCAGTTCCGCCACGACCGGCTCGAGGTGTTCGGCGCGGCGATCGGGATGGACAAGCGGGTGCTCAGGAACGCGGTGCGCCAGCTCTACGCCTCGGGCGTGATCGAGGTCGACATCGCCGGGCACGGGGCGCTCAGGCCGGGGCGCAAGGCCGAGGCGATCCTGGCGGGCGACGAGAGCATCGCGCTCGATCTGGCCCCGCCGCGCAAGAAGCCGGCCAAGGCCCGGCGCGCGACCAACGGTGCGGCGGCGCCCGCCGCCAGCCTCGCCCCGGCCGATGCCGAGCTCTTGAAGGCGCTCAAGGCGCTCAGGCTCGAGATCGCCCGCGAGATCGACAAGCCGGCCTACGTCGTCTTCAGCGACGCCACGCTCACCGACATGGCGCAAAAGCGCCCTTCCGATCCCCAGAGCTTCCTCGACGTCGACGGCGTCGGCGAAACCAAGCGCCAGCTCTACGCCGAGCGGTTCATCGCGGCGATCCGCGACTTCGTTAATTCGGGGGACACATTACGCAATTAACCTTTGGCGTCCCCCCGTACGCCAGGAAGGCATAGGCCCATGCCGAGGCTCGCCCGCGTCGTCGTCCCCGATCTGCCGCACCACGTCACCCAGCGTGGCAACCGCCGGCAGCGCACGTTCTTCGGCGACCACGACTACGGGCTCTACAAGACGATCCTGGCCGAGCAGGCGGAAGCCACGGGCGTGCGGGTCGCCGGCTGGTGCCTGATGCCCAACCACGTGCACCTGATCCTGATACCGCGGGAGAGCACCGCCCTCGCCCTTTGTCTGCGCGAGGTGCACCGCCGCTACACCCGCCATGTCAACGAGCGCGAGGGCTGGCGCGGCTATCTCTGGCAGGGGCGCTTCGCGTCGTGCGTCATGGACGAGCCGCACTTCCTCTCGGCCCTGCGTTACCTCGAGCACAATCCGGTGCGCGCCGGGCTCGTCGAGGCAGCGACCGACTGGCGCTGGTCGAGTGCCCGCGCGCATGTGCACGGCCAAAGCGACGGGCTCACCGACCGGGCCGCGTTGGCCGGGCTGGTCGACGACTGGGTGGCGTTCCTCGAGCTGGCCGATCGGCCCGAGCGCCTCGAGGCGCTGCGGCTGGGCGTACGCACCGGGCGGCCGCTGGGTGATCCGGCGTTCGTCGCGGGGCTGGAGACGCGCCTCGGCCGGCCCGTAAGGCCAGGGCGGCCGGGGCCGAAGGGCGGCGGCGAGGCGCGTACGCCCGGGCGCAAATCGTTAATTGCGTAATGTGTCCCCCGAATTAACGGTTGGGCTCAGAACGCCAGCGGCTTGACCTGCAGCACCTGGGGCAGGGCCTGGATCTTCGCGAGCACGGCTTCCGGCACGGCGGCGTCGACCTCGATCAAGGCGATGGCGTCGCCGCCGGGCTTGTTTCGGCCGAGGTGGAAGGTCGCGATGTTGATGCCGGCGTCGCCCAGGACGCCGCCCAGCGCGCCGATGAAGCCCGGCTTGTCCTCGTTCCTGACGTAGAGCATGTGCGGTGCCAAGCGGACCTCGATGTCGATGCCGCGGATCCGGACGACGCGCGGGGCCCCCTCGTGGATCAGGGTGCCACAGACCTCGCGCGGGCCGCGCTCGGTCGAGACCTCGACCGTGACCAGCGTGCGATAGCCGTCGAGATCCTCGGTCTCGACCGTGGTCACCCCGATGTCGCGCGACCGGGCGACCGCCGGCGCGTTGACCATGTTCACGCTGGCGAGCAGCGGGCTCAGGAGGCCCTTGAGGATGATCTGGGTCAGGGGGCGGGTGTTGAGCTCGGCCACCTCGCCGGCATAGGTGATCTTCACCCCCTTGAGCCCGGTCTCGGTGAGCTGGCCCGCGAACGAGCCGAGCTGCTCGGCGAGCTGCATGTAGGGCTTGAGCCTGGGCGCCTCCTCGGCCGTCACCGCCGGCATGTTGAGCGCGTTGATGATCGCACCCTTCAAGAGGTAGTCGCTCATCTGCTCGGCGATCTCGAGCGCCACCTGCTCTTGTGCCTCGGCCGTGGACGCACCCAGATGCGGGGTGACGATGACGTCGTCGAGCTCGAACAGCGGCGATTCCCGGGCCGGCTCGACCGCGAACACGTCGAGTGCGGCACCGGCGATGTGGCCGGTTTCGATCAAGGCTGCCAGCGCCGCCTCGTCGACCAGCCCGCCGCGCGCGCAATTGACGATCCTGACGCCCTTCTTGGTCTTCTGCAGGTTCTCGGCCGAGAGGACGTTCCTGGTCTGCTCGGTCAAGGGGGTGTGCAGGGTGATGACGTCGGCGCGGCCGAGCAGCGTATCGAGATCGACCTTCTCGACCCCGATGTCCCGGGCGCGCTCGGGCGAGAGGAACGGATCGAAGGCGATCACCCGCATCTTCAGGCCTTGCGCCCGGTTGGCGACGATCGAGCCGATATTGCCGCAGCCGATGATGCCCAGCGTTTTGCCCGAAAGCTCGACGCCGACGAAGCGCGACTTCTCCCACTTGCCGGCCCGGGTCGAGCGGTCGGCGGCCGGGAGCTGGCGGGCCAAGGCCATCATCATGGCAATGGCATGCTCGGCCGTGGTCACCGAGTTGCCGAAGGGCGTGTTCATGACCACCACCCCGGCCTCGGTCGCGGCCTCGATGTCGACGTTGTCCACACCGATACCGGCCCGGCCGACCACCTTGAGCTTCTTGGCGGCGGCCAGCATGTCGGCGGTGACCTTGGTGGTCGAGCGGATGGCGAGGCCGTCGTAATCGCCGATGATCGCCTTCTGCTCCTCGGGCGAGAGCCCGGGCTTGACGTCGGCGGTGATGCCGCGCTCCTCGAAAATGGCGACGGCGGCGGGGCTGAGCTTGTCGGCGATCAGCACACGGAACATGGGATTATCCTCGAAGCGTCTGAAGTCTCAGGTGGCGGTCTTGGTCGTGTGGAACGCCCAGTCGAGCCAGGGCAGCAGCCGGGCGGTGTCCTCGGGCTCGACCGTGGCGCCGCCCCAGAGGCGCAGGCCGGGCGGGGCGTCGCGGTAGCCGGCGATGTCGAAGGCGACCTTTTCCTCGTCGAGGCGCTTGACCATCGCCTTGACGAAGGCGGCCTGATCGGCGGCGGGCCGGCTCGCGATCACCGGGTCGGTGATCTTCAGGCAGATCGAGGTGGAGGAACGGCTGCGCGGCTCCAGGGCGAGAAAGCCCGCCCAGGGCGAGCCTTCGACCCAGTCGGCGACGGCCTTCAGGTTGGCCTCGGAGCGAGCGACGAGCGCCGGAAGGCCGCCGATCCGCTCCGCCCAGCTCAAGGCGTCGAGCACGTCCTCGACGGCGAGCATCGAGGGGGTGTTGATGGTCTCGCCCTCGAAGATGCCATGGATGAGCTTGCCACCCTTGGTCAGCCGGAAGATCTTCGGCAGCGGCCAGGGCGGGCTGTAGCTCTCCAATCGCTCGACCGCCCGCGGGCTCAGCGCCAGCATGCCGTGCTGGCCCTCGCCACCCAGCACCTTCTGCCAGGACCAGGTGACGACATCGAGCTTCGGCCAGGGCAGGTTCATGGCGAAGACGGCCGAGGTCGCATCGCAGAGCGTGAGGCCGGTGCGGTCAGGGGCTATCCAGTCGCCGTCGGGAACCACCACGCCGGAGGTGGTGCCGTTCCAGGTGAAGACGATGTCCCGATCGGGGCTGGTCGCAGCCAGGTCCGGCAGCTGGCCGTAATCGGCCTCGAAGGTTGTGAGATCCTCGAGCCTGAGCTGCTTTACCGCATCGGTCAGCCAGCCGGCGCCGAAGCTCTCGAAGGCCACGACGTCGCAGCCCCGGGCACCCAGCATGCTCCACATCGCCGTCTCGAACGCGCCGGTAT
>SLRI01000169.1 GCA_007131045.1 Rhodospirillales bacterium | reverse complement strand
TTCCCACATAGCTTGGTCGGGTGAAAGGCGAAAGGCTGAATTGCGCAGTGCAGCAAGGCAATGCCGGTCAGTCCCGACGGCGGCCGATGACGGCGCGGTCGCGGCCGGCGAGGTCGGTACGGCGGCGTGTGACGAAGCCGGCCTGCTCGAGCACGGCTGTCACGGCTGCCGCCTGACTGGCGCCGATCTCCAGTGCGATCAGGCCGCCCGGCCGCAGGACCCGGGCTGCCGAAGCGGCGATTGCCCGGTAGGCATCGAGTCCGTCGGGGCCGGCAAGGAGGGATGCTTCGGGCTCGAAGCGGGTTTCCGGGTCGCGGGGCTCGGCCGCGCCGATATAGGGCGGATTGCCCAGGGTCAGATCGAACGGGCCGCCGATGGCGTCGAGCCAGTCGCCCTGGACCAGCAGCGCCCGCTGCTCGAGGCCGAGCGAACGGCGGTTCTGGGCTGCCCAGCGCAGTGCCGTGGCCGAGCGGTCGACGCCGATACCGGTCGCGTTCGGGTAGTGGTCGAGCAGGGTGAGGAGGAGGCAGCCGGTGCCGGTGCCGAGGTCGAGCAGGCGGAGCGATGCTGTGCGGTCGGGGAAGGCTTCGAGCGCCGCCTCGATCAGGGTTTCGGTCTCGGGCCGGGGGACGAGTACGCCCGGGCCCACGGCGAACTCCAGGCCGAAGAACTCGCGCCGGCCGAGGAGATAGGCCATCGGCTCGCGGGCCGCCCGTCGTTGGGCCAGCGCCATGGCCGGTTCGGCTTCGGCCGGACGGTCGGGCTCGGCGAGCTGGCGGGTGCGGTCCTGACCGGTGGCCGCGGCGACGATCAGCCGGGCCTCGGCCCGCGCGTACTCGATGCCGGCCGCGCGCAGGGTGGCTGCGACCCTGTCGACCAGGGCTGCCAGGGTCGGCATCAGGCGAGCTCGGTGAGCCGGGCTGCCTGGTCCTCGGCGATCAGCGCATCGACCAGCTCGCCCAGGGCCTCGCCGGCCAGCACCTGGTCGAGCTTGTAGAGGGTGAGGTTGATGCGGTGATCGGTCACCCTGCCTTGTGGGAAGTTGTAGGTCCTGATGCGCTCCGAGCGGTCGCCGGAGCCGACCTGGCCCTTGCGCTCGGCCGAGCGTTCGGCGGCGGCCCGGGCGCGCTCGATCTCGAACAGCCGGGCCTTGAGGATCTTCAGGGCCTTGGCCCGGTTCTTGTGCTGCGATTTCTCGTCCTGCATGGCAACGGCGATGCCGGTCGGCACATGGGTGATGCGGACCGCACTCTCGGTCTTGTTGACGTGCTGCCCTCCAGCGCCCGAGGCACGGTAGACATCGACCCGAAGTTCCGTCTCGTCGAGCTCGAAATCGACCTCCTCGGCCTCGGGCAGGACAGCCACGGTGGCGGCCGAGGTGTGGATCCGCCCGCCGCCCTCGGTCACCGGCACCCGCTGCACCCGGTGCACACCGGCCTCGAACTTTAGCTTGGCGAAGACGCCCCTGCCCTCTACCTCGGCGACCAGCTCCTTGACCCCGCCGATCTCGGTCTCGCTGAGTGAGAGGATCTCGGTGCGCCAGCCCTGGCTCTGGGCGTAGCGCTGGTACATGGTCCAGAGGTCGCCGGCGAACAGCGCCGCCTCGTCGCCGCCGGTGCCGGCCCTGATCTCGAGGATCGCACTGCCCTCGTCGGCGGCATCCTTGGGTAGCAGGAGGAGCTGCAGCTGGCGTTCGAGCTCCGGCAGCCGCGCCTCGAGGCTGCTCCGCTCGTCCCGCGCCATGCCGCGCATCTCAGGGTCGGTCGCGGGATCGTCCAAGAGCTCGTCGAGGCCGCGGATTTCGGCCTCGAGGGCGCGGTAGCGCTCGATCCCGGCGACGATCGGCTCGAGCTCGGCGAACTCGCGGCCGAGCCCGGCATAGTCGCCGCCGCCTTCGGCCATCAGGCTGCTGAGCTCGTCGCGCCGGGCGAGGATGGCGTCGAGCTTGTGGTCGAGGCTGGAGGTGCTCATCGAGGGGCCGCGCTCGAGGTTGCCGAGAGAAGCACTCGTTTTCGGCAGAAACGCGCGCGCGTCAATGGTGGGGCTCGGGCCGCGGCTCGGAGTCGGGCTCGGGTTCGGCCGTGCTCGCCGAAGCGACCTCCGGCTCCGCCGCGTCCTTCTTGCCCTTCTCCGGCTTGGCGGGCTTCTTCAGCCGGCTCTTCCGCAGCTCGCCGGCGCGCTCGAGGATCGGGTAGGCGGTGGCGGCGATGTGCGAGTGGATGCGCTTCAGGTCGCGGATGACGTCGAGATGCAGCGACGAGGTCTCGAGCGTGGCGGGCAGCCGCTTGCCGACCCGGGCGAGGTGGCTTTCGACCGCTTCGGTCTCGAGGTCGCGCACCGCCGACTTCTCGCCGATCAGCCGGCGCGCCATGGCGATGTCGCCGCGCATGAAGACGGTCAGTGCCAGCTGCAGGTTCTGGGTGATCTTGGCGTGGAAGGCCTCGATTTCGGCCATGCCCTCGTCGGAGAAGCGCAGCCCGCCTTTGATCTTCTTCTCGGCGAGCTCCATCAGGTTGCGGTCGATGATGTCGCCGATATGCTCGAAATTGGTGGTGAAGGTGAGGATTTCGACCAGCCGCTGGCTCTCGTCGGGCTCGAGCTCCTCCTGGTTGAGGCGGGTGAGATAGAGCTTGATCGCCTCGTGCAGCGCATCGACCACGTCGTCCTCGGCCTCGATCTCCTTAACCAGGATGGGATCCTGGCCGGAGAAGGTGTCGATCGAGCGGGTCAGCATGGCCTCCACCGCATCGCCGAGCCGGAGCGCCTCGCGCGACGCGTTGGCGAGCGCCACGGACGGGCTGGCGATCGCCTCGGGGTCGAGATGACGCGGGGCGAGCCGGTCGTCGGCGGCCGTGGGCTTTTCCGGCATCAGCCGGACGACGAGCTTGGCCAGCGGGCCGACCAGCGGCAGCATGAGCAATGCCAGTGCCACGTTGAAGGCGAGGTGGAGGTTGAGGACCAGCGCCTGGCCGCTGCCGAGATGGGCCAGGATGAAGGGGGCGATCCAGGGCAGGGCCAGGAGCGCCAGCAGCGCACCGCTGCCGCGCATCACGAGATTGCCCAGGGCCGGCCGGCGCCCGGCGGGGCTGCTGCCGGCGGTGGCGACGAAGGGGGCGATGGCCGCCCCGGCATTGGCGCCGAGAACGAACGGGATCGCCATGGCGGGCGGGATGACGCCGGCGCCTACCAGCCCGGCCACGGTGAGGATCACGGCGAGCGAGGAGTGGGCGAGCCAGGTGAGCACGGCGGCCATGGCGGCGGTGAAGACGATGTCGTTCTGCAAGGCTGCGAGCACCGCCTCGAGCGCCGGGGAATCGCGCAAGGGTTCGGAGGAGGCGACGATCAGCCTGAGCGCCAGCATGATCAGCCCGACCCCGATCAGCGCCCGGCCGATCTGCCGCCGCTTGGGGTTTTGGCTGGCGTTGAAGAGCCCGAAGCCGACGACGATGGCGACGGGCGAGAGCCACCTGAGATCGACGGCCAGGATCTGTGCTGCCACCGCCGTGCCGATATCCGCGCCCAGCATGACGGCCAGGGCAGCGGCGAGCACGATCATTCGCCGCTCGGCGAAGGCGCCGGTGATGATCGCCGTCGCGGTCGAGCTCTGCAGCGGCACGGTGATCGCGAGCCCGGCCGCCACCGCCGAGAAGCGGTTGCCGGCGGCCCGGCGCAGCACGTCGCGCAGCGCCGGGCCGAGCGCGCGGCTGACCCCGGTGCGCACCATGTGCACACCCCAGAGCAGCAAGGCGATGCCGCCCACCAGCTCGATCAGGATGAGGGTGGGGTTCAAAAGGGAAGGGCTCCGCAGGCGGTGAGCGTTGAAGCCCGAGAGAATAGGGCCATCGCCGCACCGCAGTCAAAGCCATGCCATTGAACTGTCACAAATCAACCCCGGGACGTGGCTCCCGAACCGCGCGGCGACGGCAGCTCGCCACCTGCATTGAAGCCGGCGTCTGAGCCAATGCGCGGGCGATTAACGCTTCAGGCATTGTCCAAGATGGATGCGAAGTGCATCCGCTATGGCGCTCTGATACTTCTCTGGCATCACGTCGACGCGGCGCAGAAGGTAGTGTGCCAGTTGCGCATTGCTCGGTTCGCCCCGCGCAACTAGGGGTGCCATCTTCCGAGTTGCCTTGGCAATGACCGGGCTGCTGACCCGTACCTCAAGAGCGCCGCGTGCGTCTGGCCGCTCGGCGAAGATTAGGGCAGGCAGATTCTTTTGGGCGCCTTGTCGAAGCTCTTCGCACCTCCAGGAAATCGAAGTGGTGCTCAAATCAGAGGCGGGCGCATCCTGCTCGTAAAAAGCGTCCGGCCGGTGGACTTCTGTTTCGGCTCCAATGGGAAACATCGCCGGGTGGAACAGCCTATTTGGCGTTGGTGGTTCTGGCGCTTCGAGACGGTCTCCAAAGATTTCTGCAAAGTGGTTGAATGGCGCGAACCGGAAGTCCCTGGCTAGCGTTAACTCGACATGAACACGCTCAGCGGCGCGATCGCCAGCGTTGCCCACGAGGATGCTCACCGGCAATAATCCATGATAAACTCGGAATAAATTCGGCACCAAATCAGCCCATTCGCGAAGGCGCTCCTCAAATTTCTGATATTCTTGGTCGTAATTTTGGAGGCTACGCTCCGCTACGCCGCCATGGAAGGCGGACAAATTGGCCAAGCCGAGCGGATTGGGTCGTGCCAAGCCATGCCGACGAATACTTTCTTCTCGCGGGACCATTTTATCCACTGACAAGGCCGCATCGAGGAGAGCCTTAGCACAGCTCTGGCACGTAGGTTTCGGCGGCGGCTCGAAAATGTGTTCATTGACCGCGTCGGGAAACTCAACGGTTAGAAGGGGTTGAGCACCGAGTTCTCGTCGGAGTTCGTCAATTGTTTTGTCGCGTTCGTCCGGCCCATCTTTACGGCGCCACGACTCCATGGGCCGAGTGTACGCTAGACCAGTCTGCCTCGCCAGTCTTATCGGCTTCGAATCGTCAGCAAGTAGGATGGCCTCCGGACAGCTTTGCATGATGGCCGCGATTTCTGCAACGACACGACCATCAGAATCGTCCAACTCAAAGAGGTCGCCGTCAAGTTGAGTTCGGCGTAACACTGGGCCGAACGCGACCGTCACCCTCGGATTATCAGCACGCAGGTCGACTCGCTCATCCGATTTCTCTTCGATTTTGCGGGCAATATTGCCGAATTCTATGGCGCGTCGGCGCAGCCGTCCAGTCTTCTTCTTGTGGGCATCCATTTCCTCGCCGACCTTGGTAGGGACGATAATGTGTATCTCGCTTGCGTTGGGCACCAGGTCCTGCCACGGAATAGAATCGAGCGCCTGAAACTCCACGAGTATGTTGGTGTCGACGCAGAAAGTTACCCTATCGGCCGACAGCAGCTGGGCGATATCTCTGGTGCCGGGTTTCACCTGTTGGTTCCTCGGATCAGCAGACTCGGGCGGACGAGCCTGGGCGGACGCCTCCCTCTCTGCTTGAGGAGCGCAGTCAGAGAGGGAGGCGAAGGAGCCTATCAGCTCATTCAAGCTCGGTGTGACCGCTAAACCAGAAAAACTTCGGTGGCCAGAGATGGAGGCAATTGGGGCGTCTCCGCTTCGTTCCGAAGCCAGCTCACTCGGCCGGGCGGATCAGCTGCCAGTGGCTGACGCCGGCCGAGGTGACGCCCGGAAAGTCCCAGCCGGCGAC
>SLRI01000166.1 GCA_007131045.1 Rhodospirillales bacterium | reverse complement strand
TCGACGATATCGGTGACCTGGAGCGGCAAGGTGGTGAAGCTTTCACCGTTCATGCGGAAGTGGACGGGGTCGTTGCCGTTCTTGACGACGACTTCCTCGGCCCCGGCGTCGTGCAGGCGCTCGAGGGTGGTCTCGGGCGTGGCGTCGCCGAAGAGGGCCTGTTCGTCGTCGAAGCTCGGCAGGATGATAGTGGCGGTGCGGGCGGCCTCGGTCATCACCCGGCGGGCCTCGTCCGCATCGGGCCAGAGGCGGGGGCGGTAGTTGGGATCGAAGGCGTTGGCGACCCCGCTGCTGCGGCGCTCGGCCAGGGCGGCGAGCAGCTTCTCGCGGTCGGGGGCGGAAAGGATGGCGAGGCTGATGCCGGAGACGTAGACGAGGTCGAAGCCGGCCAGAGCCTCGAGGCGTGCTGTGCCTTCGGCCCCGGCGAAGACGTCCTTGGCCGCGGCGGCGCTGCGCCAGTAGAGGAAGCTGCGCTCGCCCTCGTCGTCGGTCTTGATGACGTAGAGGCCGGGCAGGCGGCCTTCGAGCCGGGCGACGTGGCTGCAGTCGAGACCTTCGATCTCCCAGCCCGCCACCATCTCGTCGCTGAAGGCGTCGTCGCCCAAGGCCGTGACGTAGGCGACGCTGCCGGCCTCCGCCGGAAGTGAGCGGCGGAGGTAGACGGCGGTGTTCAGCGTGTCGCCGCCGTAGCCCTGGCGCAGCAGGCCGGGGCCGGCCTCGACGAGTTCGACCATGCACTCGCCGATGCTGGCGACGCGTAGCATCCGGATCGGCTCCCCGGCTCAGGCGCTACCGGCGGTGGAGCTCTGGGCGAGCAGCGAGCGAAGGACGTAGTGGAGAATGCCGCCGTGGCGGTAGTACTCGACCTCGTCGCCGGTATCGAGGCGGCAGAGCAGCGTGGTCTCGGTCGTGCTGCCGTCGGCACGGCTGATCGTGCAGGCGACGTCCATCCGCGGCTTCAGGCCGCCGGCCAAGCCCTGGAGCGTGATCACCTCGCTGCCGTCGAGCTTCAGGCTCGCGCGGGTCTCGCCGTTCTTGAAGGTCATGGGCAGCACACCCATGCCGACCAGGTTCGAGCGGTGGATGCGCTCGAAGCTCTCGGCGATGACGGCCTTGACGCCCAAAAGGTTGGTGCCCTTGGCGGCCCAGTCGCGCGACGAGCCGGTGCCGTACTCCTTGCCGGCGAAGACCACGAGCGGCGTGCCGCGCTCCTTGTACGTCATCGCGGCGTCGTAGATGGACATCGCCTCGCCCGCGGGCATCAGCTTGGTCCAGCCGCCTTCCTTGCCGCCGGCCATCTCGTTCTTGAGCCGGATATTGGCGAAGGTGCCGCGCATCATCACCTCGTGATTGCCGCGCCGCGAGCCGTACGAGTTCCAGTCCTTGCGCTGAATCTGGTAGCTCTGCAGGTATTCGGCGGCCGGGCTGTTCTGGGCGATCGAGCCTGCCGGGCTGATGTGGTCGGTGGTGATCGAATCGCCGAGGATGGCCAGCACCCGCGCGTTCTCGATGTCGGGGACGCTCTCGGGTGCCTCGGCCGGCATGCCCTCGAAATAGGGCGGCAGGCGGACATAGGTGCTGCCCTCGTCCCAGTCGTAGGTCATGCCGCTGTCGCCGCTGCCGATGGCGGCCCAATGCTCATCGCCGGCGAAGACGTCGGCGTAGCTCTCCTTGAACATCTTGGCGGTGACCGCACTCTTCACCACGGCCGCGACCTCGGCCTGGTCGGGCCAGATGTCCGCGAGATAAACGGGCTGGCCGTCCTTGCCCTTGCCGAGCGGCTCCTTGGTCAGGTCGCGCGTCAGCGTGCCGGCCAGGGCGTAGATCACGACCAGGGGTGGCGAGGCCAGGTAGTTGGCCTTGACCTGCGGGTGGACGCGCCCCTCGAAGTTGCGGTTGCCGGAGAGCACCGAGCCCACGACGATGCCGCCATCGTCCACCGCCTCGGCGACCGCATCCGGGAGCGGGCCCGAATTGCCGATGCAGGTGGTGCAGCCGTAGCCGACGAGATCGAAGCCCAGGGCGTCGAGATCCTTGTCGAGGCCGGCCGCGGCCAGGTAGTCGGTCACCACCTTGGAGCCCGGGGCGAGCGAGGTCTTGACCCAGGGCTTGGGCTTCAGGCCCTTCTCGAGCGCCTTTTTGGCGACGAGCCCGGCCTGCAGCATGACGGAGGGGTTGGAGGTGTTGGTGCAGCTGGTGATCGCCGCGATCACCACGTCGCCGTGGCGCAGCTCGGCGTCCATGCCGGCAATCGGCTGCACCTTGTCCTCGGGCACGTCGCCGCGCAAACCGGGCAGGGCCTTGGCGAAGCTGTCCTTGACCTCGGGCAGGATGACGCGATCCTGCGGCCGCTTGGGGCCTGCCAGGGACGGGACGACGCTGGCGAGATCGAGCTCGAGGCTGTCGGTGAAGACCGGGTCGGGGAGGTCGTTCGACCGCCACATCCCTTGTGCCTTGGCATAAGCCTCGACCAGCTTGATCCGCTTGTCGTCGCGGCCGGTGAGGCGGAGATACTCGAGGGTCACCTCGTCGATCGGGAAGAAGCCGCAGGTCGCCCCGTATTCGGGCGCCATGTTGGCGATGGTGGCGCGATCGGCCAGCGGCAGTTCGCCGACGCCCGGGCCATAGAACTCGACGAACTTGCCGACCACGCCGGCGGCCCGCAGCATCTGCGTGACGGTCAGCACGAGGTCGGTTGCGGTCGTGCCTTCGGGCAGCTTGCCGGTGAGCTTGAAGCCCACGACCTCGGGCAGCAGCATCGAGACCGGCTGGCCGAGCATCGCCGCCTCCGCCTCGATGCCGCCCACGCCCCAGCCGAGGACGGCCAGGCCGTTGACCATGGTGGTGTGGCTGTCGGTGCCGACCAGGGTGTCGGGATAGGCCACCTCGGTGTTGCCGTCCTTGGCGGTCCAGACGACCTGGCTCAAGTTCTCGAGGTTGACCTGGTGGCAGATGCCGGTGCCGGGCGGGACGACGCGGAAATTGGCGAAGGCCCCCTGCCCCCAGCGCAGAAAGGCGTAGCGCTCGCCGTTCCTCTGGTATTCGAGCTCGACGTTGCGCCTGAAGCTGTCGGGGCCGGCGAAGCTGTCGACCTGCACGCTGTGGTCGATGACCAGATCGCACGGGCTCAGCGGGTTGATCTTGGCGGGATCGCCGCCGAGCTCGACCATCGCCTCGCGCATCGCGGCCAGGTCGACCACGGCCGGCACGCCGGTAAAGTCCTGCATCAGGACGCGGGCCGGGCGGTAGGCGATCTCCTGATCGGAGCGGCGGTCCTTCAGCCAGGCGGCCGCGGCCTTGAGGTGGTCGACGGTGACGGTGCTGCCGTCCTCGAAGCGGAGCAGGTTCTCGACCAGCACTTTCAAGGAGAACGGCAGGCGCGAGAGGTCGCCGAGCTGCTTTTCGGCCTCGGGCAACGAGAAATAGTCGAAGCGGGTGCCCTCGACGTCGAGCGAGCGCCGCACCTCGAGCGTGTCATGTCCACAAACGCGCACCGTCTCTCTCCCTCCGCATGGGCTCGATCGCCTGGTTCGCCGGCCTTATAGGCCGGGGCCCCGGGGATCGAAAGGTGTCCTGGTGTCTCAGCAGCCGACCCGTGGGCCGGCTTCCCCGACACGACGACATGAAGCGCTAAGGTGAGGCTTGATGCTGCTCGCGGCAACCGAAAGCTGCGGGTTGATCTTCAGGCGACGCGGCGGATCGCTGCGGGCTGGCGCGGCGTCGGCCGACGGCACTGCTCGGGCTTCGGCAGGACCGGGGCCTCGGGATCGGTGTGGCGGACGTAGACGATGACCGGCCCGAGGAAGCCCGAGCCGGTGTCGGCCGGGCGCGGGGCGACGGCGATCGGCGGCTGGACGATGCCCATGGCGGCACCGCCGCCGGCAGCCTGGGCACAGCCGTAGAAGGGGGCAGGCGTGCGCCCGGCGCGGGCCAGCTCGGCGCATTCGACCATGACGGCGCGAAGAAGTTCGGACACTCGGTCTCTCCACACTACTTGCGTGACCGCCTCCGGCGCATCGGCTGCCGAGGCGTTTCCTGTTCCTCCTCCGTTTTAAGCCCGAGGTCTTAACGAAGCCCTAACGGCCCTACACGATCAGCGGTTCACCGCGTCCGGGGCCGGCCGGCCGCTGAAGTGGGCGTCGAGATTGTCGAGGCAGCGAAAGCCCATGCCGTCGCGGGTCTCGATCGTGGAGCTGCCGATATGCGGCAGGAGGAAGGCGTTGGGCAGCTCGAGGTAGCGCCGGTCGAAGGCGGGCTCGTTCTTGAAGACGTCGAGGCCGGCGGCGGCCACGTGCCCGCTCTTCAAGGCGGCGATCAGCGCGTCGTCGTCGATCAGCGCGCCGCGCGCGGTGTTGACCACGACGGCGCCTTTCGGCAGCAGGCCGAGCGTCGTCTCGTTGAGCATGTCGGCGTTCTCGGCCGTGGCCGGGCAGTTGAGCGAGAGGAACTTCACCTCGGGCAACATGGTTGACAATGCCTCATGATACGTGGCGCCGGCCTCCTGCTCGGGGGCGAGGCGGCTGCGGTTGTGGTAATGAATGTTCAAACCGAAGGCACGGGCACGGGTCGCGAAGGCGCGACCGATACGGCCCATGCCGACGATGCCGAGGTTCTTGCCTTGCAGACCGGGCCCCAAGAGCTCCGACGGGTTCCAGCGCTCCCAGCGGCCTTCGCGGAGCATCGCCTGCGCCTCGTGCACCCGGCGGCTCGCACCGAGCAGGCAGAGCATGGCGATGTCCGCCGTGGCCTCGGTCAGCACGTCGGGGGTGTTGGTGACGATGATGCCCTTCGCCTCGGCCGCTGCGGCGTCGATGTGATCGAAGCCGACCGAGAAGGTGGCGATGATCTCGACCTCGTCCGGCAGGGCCTCGATCACCTCACGATTCCAGCGTTCGGTCGAGCAGGTGAGGATGCCGCGCACACCCTTGGCACCTTCGATCAGGTCGTCCGCTCCCAGGACCGCGTCGGTCTCGTTCCAGCGGCAGTCGTAGTCGCGGTCGGCGCGGGCCTCGACGGCGCCGGGCAGGCGGCGGGTGACGAAAACGACGGGCTTTTCGGGCATGACCCTGAACTCCGACCGGGTGGCATCCTATGTCACGAAGAGTAGTGCGTCGGTCGTGGTCTGCACAACCGCTCGTGCCCAATGGAGACTGAAACGCCGATGCGCATCACCAGACGATCCAGCCGCTTCCTTCTCGCTGCCCTGGCAGTCGGTGCGCTCACCGGCCAGTCGGCCGCGGCGGCGGCCGAGCTGTTGTCGCATCGCGCCGTCTATCAGCTCAGCCTGGCCAAGGGGAGCGGCGGCACGTCCATGGCCGTCTCGGAGGTCCGCGGCGGGCTGGTGATGGAGTGGCGTGATTCGTGCGCCGGGGCGATCAGCAACCAGCGGCTCGGCTTCGTCGCCAGCGTCGGCGACGGGCCCGGCTTCACCTATGATGTGCGGTTTTCGAGCTGGGAATCGCCGGATCACCAGCAGCTGCGGTTCAATGTCCGCTCGTTCGACGGCGGGCTGCTCTTCGAGGAGTTCCGCGGCGAGGCCTCGCTCGACCAGGCGGGTGGCGAGGCGGCGTTCGCCGAACCGGCCGGCGAGACGCTGAGCCTGCCGCCGGGCACGCTCTTTCCGACCGCGCACATGATCAAGCTGATCGAGGGGGCCAAGGCCGGCGATGTGCTGGTCAGCCACGACGTCTTCGACGGCTC
>SLRI01000211.1 GCA_007131045.1 Rhodospirillales bacterium | reverse complement strand
TGGTTGGCGTTGCAGCCGGCCTGCGGGGCTGGTTCGGGGGGAGGTCGAAGGCGCGTGGCGGCCTTGGTCGATTTGTTGTCGCAGTCACCCGTGGCGGGGCTCGCCATCGTCGCGGGTCTGTTGGGCTTGGCGGCCGGCTGGCTGATCGAGCGCACCCATTTCTGCACCATGGGGGCGATCAGCGACGCCTATCTGTTCGGCAGCTGGCGGCGGCTGCGTGCCTGGGCGCTGGCTATCGCCACGGCCCTGGTGCTGGTTCAGCTGATGGCGGCTAGCGGGCTGGTGCCGCTCGCCGAGGCCTTCTACCTCGCCCCCCGGCTCGAGCCCGTGGGCCTGTTTGCCGGCGGGCTGTTGTTCGGCATCGGCATGGTCCTGGCCGGCGGCTGCGGCAGCCGCAACCTGGTGCGCCTGGGTGCCGGCAGCCTCAAGGCGCTGGTGGTCGTGCTGGTGCTGGGCCTCGCCGCCTTCGCCACGGTGGGCGGCATTCTGGTGCTGCCGGCCGAGGCGTTGCGCGGGCTCGCCTCTTGGCCGCTCGACCAGCCGACCCAGAGTCTCGGCGCCTTCGTCGCCCGCAGCGGCGCGGTGTCGGCAGCGGCGGCCGATCTGGCACTGGGCCTGGTGCTCGGCTGCGGGCTCTTCGCCTTCGTCTTCAAGGACCGGGCGTTTCGCCGCAACCCGGCCGACATCGCGCTCGGCCTCGGCCTCGGCACGCTGGTCGCCCTGGGCTTTCTCGTCACCGGTCGGCTCTTTGCCGATCCCTTCGAGCCGGTGGCCTTGGCCTCCCTCTCCTACGTCGCCCCGACCTCGCGCGCCCTCTTCTGGACGATGACCGGCAACGGGCTCTGGCCCGGTTTCGGTGCCGCCCTCGCCATCGGCACCATCCTCGGGGCCGCGTTTTCGGCAGCGCTGGGCGGGCGTTTCAGGGTAGAGACGTTCAGCTCCAGGGACGATATGATACGCCACGTGGCAGGTGGTCTCTTGATGGGCTTCGGCGGCATTCTGGCCCTGGGCTGCACCGTGGGCCAAGGGATGAGCGGGCTTTCGACGCTGGCCCTGGGCTCGTTCGTCGCGATGAGCGGGATCGTCGCCGGCGCCGTTTTGGCGCTCAGGCGGCTCGAGCGGGGCGGCTGGCGGGCGGCCCTCGGACTGGGTGCGGCCGAGACGGGGCGGGCATGAGAGAAGGTGGAGCGATGCCGAGCGAAAAGGCGACCGGGTGCCGGGCGGAGGCCGCATGAGCCGGCTGCTGGTCGCGCTGGTGCTGGCCCTCCTGCTCGCGGGGCCTTCCTCGGCGGCCCGTGCCAGCGGCTTCATCGCCGATCTCTCGCACCACCTGATCGCCATCACCACGGCGTTCACCGGCTCCAACGTCCTCTTGTTCGGCGCCCTCGACGAGGCCGGCGGCGACGTGGTCGTGGTCGTGCGCGGCCCGGAGACCGAGAGCACGGTCCGCCGCAAGAGCCGGATCGGCCCGGTCTGGCTCAACACCGACCAGATCACCTTCGCGAACGCCCCGGCCTTCTACGCCGTGGCCTCGAGCGGCCCGCTCGAAGAGGTCATGGACGAGGACGAGCGGGTGCGGTTTCGCATCGGCACCGAGAAGCTGGCGCTGCAGCCGGTGGACGCCGCCGACCGCTCGGCCGTCGAGCTCGCCGCCTTCCGCGAGGCGCTGGTCCGCAACAAGGCCCGCGACGACCTCTATTCGATCGAGGTGGCGCCGGTCCGCTTTCTCGGCGATCGGCTGTTTCGCACCACCTTGAGCTTTCCCGCCAACGTGCCGCCGGGCAACTACCAGGTCGAGGTGCTTCAGCTCCAGGAGGGCACCGTGGTCGGCGCCCAGACCAGCGTGCTGGTGATCTCCAAGGTCGGGCTCGAGGCCGAAATTTTCGATGCGGCGCGCAACACGCCGGCGCTCTATGGCCTGGTCTCGGTTCTCCTCGCCATCGGCGCCGGCTGGACCGCCGGTGTCGTCTTCAAGAAGACATGATGCGATGCAGGGCATGAACGACGATCCCCAGGGCGATCCGCAGCCGGTCGGCGCCGAAGGCGGCAACGGCGAGCCGGCAGCCGACACCGCCACTACCCAGGCGACCGAGGCCCCGGCCGAGAAGGGCCAGCGGGTCTTCCTCGTCGTCGTCGACGAGAGCGAGGAGATGCAAAGCGCACTGCGCTTCGCCTGCCGCCGGGCCCAGCACACCAGGGGCCGCGTCGCCCTGCTCTACGTGATCGAGCCCATCGAGTTCCAGCACTGGATCGGCGTCGGACGGGTGATGGAGGAGGAGGCCAGACTCGACGCCGAGCGCAAGATGCAGACCCTGGCCGCCGAGGTCTTCGGCCAGACGGGTACCATGCCTGCCGTCCATATCCGCGAGGGCCAGCGCGCCGAGCAGCTGATCGAGCTGCTCGACGAGGAGCCCTCGATCTCGCTCCTGGTCCTCGCCACCGCCGAGAAGGGCAACGATCCGGGCCCGCTGGTCACCTACCTGATGAAGAACATCGGCCAGAACAAGTTCCGCATCCCCGTCACCCTGGTCCCGGGCCAGCTCACCGAAGAAGAGATCGACGCGTTGAGCTGAGCGCCGCACGGCGCAGCAGGAGCCGGTCACATGCTTCGCCGATCCGTCCTCGCGATCTTCTCGATCCTCGCCCTCGGCGTCAGCGGCTGCGTGCCCCTGCCGCCGCTCACCAGGCAGCACGACAGTGCTGCCATGCAGGCGCTCCAGACGACGGCCCACGACCGCACGGCGGTGCATGCCGCACTCGGCGCCCCCGACGCGCGCTTCCACGACGGCCGCCTCGAGGCCTTCCACCGGACCGGCGACGCCGGGAGCATGGTATGGTTCCCGATGTTGCCCTTCTTCGTGCCGATCCCCGCGGTCGACCGCCTCGGTGCTGCGGACCATTTCCTCTTCGTCGCCTATGACGAGGCGGGCCTGGTCGACGGCACGCTGCTCTGGTCGAAGGTCGAGAAGGAGCGCCGGCCGCCGCAGGTGCAGGCCACCGGCAGCCTCGCCGCCCTGGCGCACGAGCCACCCACAGAACGGCTCGTCCCCGTCGTCTTCTGGGGCGAGACCGAGCCGCCAGCGGCCATGTTCGACCGCCGCCGGGACGACTTCCGCCGCGCGCAGCGGCAGCGCCCCTGGGCCGCACCGCGCCTCTCCCCGGACGGCCGCCTCGCGGCGCTCCGGGCGGAGGAGCCGGTCGAGCGCGGCCCGGCTCGCCGCGTGATCGTCCTCGTCGACACGCGGGCGGGTGCGGTGGTGGGGCGGCTCCAGGACCAGGGGGTGAGCTGCGGGACCCTCCAGGACGGGACGGCGAGGGGCTATGGTGAGGGCTACCACCACGCGCAGCGGCGCGAGATCCTGGTCGACGACACGACGCTGCTGGCGCTGACCACCGACCCCGCGCTCTGCCGCCTGACCCTGCCGTCCGGTGCTCTGCGCAAGCTGCCGCTGCCAGCGGTCGGTGATGGCGCCGACCTCCGCCTCGCCCGCCTCGACGAGGCGCAGCTGGCGCTTGGCAACCCCGATGGCAGCTTTCTCGTGCTCGACCCCGCTACCGGCGAGCTGCGCCGAGCGGCGGCACCCGTGCCCGGGATGCTCGACTGCACGGCACCGGTGCCGCTCGGGGCCGAGGGCCACCTGCTCCAGTCCTGCGTCACCGACCCCTCGGGCGAGCTCGACGCCATTGCCGCCCGGCGTCCCGGCCCTCGCCTTTTCGGCAGCCATTACGCCGCCGCCACCTCGCCCGAAGCCCCGCGGCTGCTCGTGCTGCGCGAGCCCGCGAGCCTCGCCCCGCGCGAGCTGTGGCGGGGGCCGGCGCCCGGCAACCTGCCGTTCCACCGGCGCGGCTTCGATCTGCGCAACGCCGGGGCCATCGCGGTCGATCAGGCGCAAGGGCGGGTCGCCCTCCTGCACGGGCCACTGGTCGAGCTCTTCCAGCTGGTACCGGGAGCCGACGGGTCACCGCGGCTCGACCCGCTGCCGCTGCTGCCACTCAGCAGTGGCCACGGTGCCCTGATCACGGACGCCCCGCTGCTCGCGGCGACGACCTCGTCGACCGGCCTTCCCGGCCAGCATTTTCGAGAGGTCCAGGATGCCGAGCGCCGGTGGCTGCAATCCGTTGTGCCGATGCCACAGGTGCTGCAGTTCTCGGCCGACGGTATGCGGCTCGCCGCCGGTTTCGTCGGCTGCGTGGTCTGGGAGACAGACAGCTGGCGCGAGGTCTGGCGCTGCGATCTCGAGGACGAGACGCGCCGGCACGAGCTGCGCCGCGGCTTCGCCATGACGGCCGACGGCCGGCACATCGTCACCGACGACGGGCTCTACCGGCTGCCCTGAGAAGCTGCCGCTGGAGGGCGCACGACCAGTGCGACCCCCACCGTCGCCACCGCCATGCCCAGAAGGGCCAGGAGCCCGAGCGTCTCGCCGAGCACCAGCCAGGCCACCAGGGCGGCACCCGGCGGCACCAGGAAGAACAGCGAGGCGACCCGGCCGGCCTCGCCCCGCCTGAGCATCAGGTTCAAGAGCGCGATCGCGACGATCGAGTTGACCAGCACCAGATAGGCCAGCGCCCAGCCGAAGGCCGGGGTCCAGCTGATGCTGTTGTCCTCGAAGAGGAGCGCCACGACACTCGTCACCAGTGCCGCGACCCCGAACTGCAGGGTGCCCCCGGTCCAGAGATCGAAGCGCGGGCAGAAGCGCTTCTGGTAGAGGGTGCCACCGGTGATCGAGAAGAGGGCCAAGACCCCGACCCCGACCCCGAAGGGCGTGCCCAGCCCGTGGCTGAGCTTCTCGCCCAGCACCATGACGATGCCGACGACGCCGAGCACGAGCCCGAGGATCTGCAAGGGCCGAACCCGCTCGCCCAGGAGTGGCGCCGCGAGCACGGCCGTCACCACCGGCTGCATGCCGACGACCAGCGCCAGGCCGCCAGCGGTCACCCCGGCATCGAAGGCGAGATAGGCGGCGCCGAAATAGAGCGCCTGCATGATCAGCCCGACGACCAGGATATGCCCGATCTCCGAAGGCCGCCGCGGCCAGGGCGCGCCCATGGCGAGCGCGATCGCCAGCATCAGCACGGTCACGATGCAAAAGCGCAGGGCCAGAAAGGTGATCGGCTCGGCCCCCTCGAGCCCGAGCTTGGCCGCAACGAACCCCGACGACCAGAAGAGCAGAAAGAGTGCCGGAGCCGCCCGCTCGACCGGCCCCGGGGCGTCCCGCGGCTCAGAAATGGCGCCAGCCATGGCCCTCGACCGCAAGCGGCGCGCCCGCGGCATCGACCAGTTCGAGCCCGCCTCCCTCAACGATCCGGCCGATCGCGGCGAGCCGCAGGTCGAGCTCGGCGGCCAGCCCCTCGATCGCCGGCGTCGCGGCCTCGGGCGCGGTGAACAAGAGCTCGTAGTCGTCGCCGCCGCCCAGCGCCGCCTCGAGCCAGCCGGGCAGGCCGTGCGCCACGTCGGAGACGGGCAAGAGCTCGGCCTCGAGCCGGCCGCCGACCTTCGATTCCTCGAGGATGTGCCCGAGATCGGCCAGGAGGCCGTCGGAGACGTCGATTGCCGCATGGGCGAGGCCGAGGAGCCGCCGGCCGAGAGCGAGCCGCGGCTCGGGCCGGCGGTAGCGCTCGACCAGATAGAACGCCTCGTCCTCGGTGGCGGCCAGGCCCTTGATCACCCTGAGCCCCAGTGCCGCATCACCGAGCGTGCCGGAGACCCAGATCAGGTC
>SLRI01000481.1 GCA_007131045.1 Rhodospirillales bacterium | reverse complement strand
GGTCGATGGTGACCACCGGCACGCCGTTCTCGACCGCGGTCTGCAGCGCCGGGGCCATGGCGTTGACGTCGGTCGGGCTGATCAGGATGCCGTCGAGGCCCTGGATCACCGCGGCCTCGACATCGGCCGTCTGCTTGGGCGTGCTGTTCTGGCCGTCGGCCTCGACGATGCCGACGTCCAGGTTCTCGGCCTCGGCCTTGATCTCGTTCATCATGTGGACGAAGAACGGAAAGCCCATGCTGGGCACCGAGGCCAGGAGCCGGGTATCCTGCGCCTGGACGGCGGAGAAGGGCAGGGCCACGCCGAGTGCAACGGCGCTGGCGAGCAGCACGCGGCGAGTATGAGAGATCATGAGGCAGCTCCCTGGTGCGGCGTCATTTGTTCAGACGCCGGTCGTTTGTTGGGACGCGAAAATCGGCGCCGCAGCGCAGCATGTCAAGCGCCTCGATGGCTGGCCGGGACGAGGAGAGCAGGGATGAGCCGGTTGATCGAGTACGCGGATGCGACCCCCGAGGTCCGGGCCGTCTACGACGCCATCAAGACCGCCCGCGGCGTCGCCGACGTCAACAATTTCTGGAAAGCCCTGGCCGTCCACCCGCCGACGCTCAGGCGCACCTGGGAGAGCCTAGGCGAGGTGATGGCGCCGGGCGCCCTCGATCCCCTGACCAAGGAGCTGGTCTATCTCGCGGTCAGTGCGTCCAACGGCTGCGACTACTGCACCGCCAGCCACAAGAAAGCCGCCGAGGCCAAGGGCATGACGCCCGCCATGTTCGGCGAGCTGCTCGCCGTGGTCGGCATGGCCAACGAGACCAACCGCCTCGCCAACGCGCTCCGCGTGCCGGTCGACCCGGCCTTCGAGGACGAGAGCGCTAGTTGCTGATCTCGCCGGCCGGCGCTTGCCGCATCGGCCGGCAGCCGCCGATCGAGCCTTCGGCGCAGACGGTGACGCCGTCGGTCCAGGTGGCGCCTGAGAAGTCGGCCCGGGTGAAGTCCGCCTCGAGCGCGTCCGCGTCGGTGAAATCGGCACCGCGCAGGGTGGCGTTGACGAAGCTGGTGCGCCGCAGCGTGGCGCCGACGAAGGAGGCATCGGTCAGATTGGCGCTGGTGAGCTCGGCGAGCGTGAGGTCGGCGCCCGAGAGATCGACGCCGATCATCGAGGCCGAGGTGAACCGCGCCCGCCGTGCCCGGATATCGACCAGGAGCGCATCATCGAAGGTCGCCCGCCTGAACGAGCTGTCACGCATGTCCGCGCCGGTGAGATCGGCGCCGGTAAAATCGTCACCGTCGTGCAGGCAGCGCCGCCATTCGACCCCGGGGGCGGGAAAAGCGGTGCACTGGGCGAGCACCTCGCCGCCGACGAAGAAGGTGACGAGAGCCGCGGCCAACGGGCCAGCACGAAGACGAGGCATCAGACGGTTCCAATACGATATGCTGGCTGCAAACTAGCGCGAAGCGGCAATGTCGCAAGCGCGCCGAGCCGGATGGCGCGCAACTCCGGTCATTCCACCATCCCGAGCAGCAGCGCGAAATGCCGGGCCAGCGCCCGGTCGACCTCGATCAGCGGCACCGCGGCGCCCTGCTCGGCCATCGAGGTGACGCCGAAATCGGCGATGCCGCAGGGCACGATCGCCTGGAAGTGACCCAGTTCGGGCGCCACGTTGAGCGCCATGCCGTGATAGGCGATCCAGCGCCGGACCCGGACCCCGATCGCCCCGATCTTGCGCTCCGAGCCGTCCGCCACGACCACCCAGATGCCGATTCGCCCGTCCCGCCGCTCCCCCTTGATGCCGAAATCGGCGAGCGTGCGGATCAGCCATTCTTCGAGCTGGTGGACGTACCAGCGCAGATCCTGGCGCCGCTGCTTCAGGTCGAGCACCGCATAGGCCACCCGCTGGCCGGGCCCGTGATAGGTGAACTTGCCGCCGCGCCCCGCCCTGTGCACCGGAAAGCGCGAGGGATCGAGGAGGTCGGCGGGATCGGCGCTGGTCCCCGCGGTCAACAGCGGCGGGTGCTCGAGGAGCCAGACCAGCTCGCTGCCGCGGCCCTCGTGCAGCGCCGCCACCCTGGCCTCCATCAGCTCGATCGCCCGATCGTAGGCGACCAGCCCGTGGCTGCGCCGCCACTCGAGCCCGAGGCAGGGCAGGGCCGGCGGCTGCCGCCGGGCAGGCTCGCCGCCTTGCGGCAGGCGTGTGAATTGGCTACCCACCTCCACCACCTCGGCCATGCGTCACGGGCTCCAGAATCTCGGGCGTTCGTTGCGGTTCGAGGGCGGCAACGAAAGGCTCGGGGAAAGGATCGGGGGATGTCGGACCGGCTCGAACAAGAAGCACTCGACTACCATCGCCGGCCCACGGGCGGCAAGCTGGAGGTGGTCGCGACCAAGCCCCTGGCGACGCAGCGCGACCTGTCGCTCGCCTATTCCCCCGGCGTCGCCTACGCCTGCACCGCCATCGCCCGCGACCCGGACGAGGCCGACACCCTGACCGCGCGCGGCAATCTGGTGGCGGTGATTTCGAACGGCACCGCCGTGCTGGGCCTCGGCGCCATCGGCGCCCTGGCGGGCAAGCCGGTGATGGAGGGCAAGGCCGTCCTGTTCAAGAAATTCGCCGGCATCGACGCCTTCGACATCGAGGTGGCCGAGCTCGATCCCGAGCGGCTGGTCGAGGTGGTGGCGGCGCTCGAGCCCACCTTCGGGGCCATCAACCTCGAGGACATCAAGGCCCCGGACTGCTTCATCGTCGAGGAGAAGCTCAAGGCCCGGATGAAGATCCCGGTCTTCCACGACGACCAGCACGGCACGGCGATCATCGTCGCCGCCGCCGTCACCAACGGCCTGGTCCTCGCCGAAAAGAAGCTGGAGGACTGCAAGCTGGTCGCCAGCGGGGCCGGTGCCGCGGCACTCGCCTGCCTCGACCTTCTGATCACCCTCGGCCTGCCACGGGCGAACATCACCGTCACCGACATCGACGGCGTGGTCTACGAAGGCCGCACCGCCAGCATGGACCCTTACAAGGCCCGCTACGCGCAGGACACGGCGATGCGCACGCTGGCCGAGGCGATCGAGGGGGCCGACATCTTTCTCGGGCTCTCGGCCCCGGGCGTGCTGAAACCCGAGATGCTGGAGAAGATGGCCCCCGACCCGCTGGTCCTGGCGCTGGCCAACCCGGTGGGCGAGATCGACCCCGAGCTGGCGCGCGCCACCCGCGCGGATGCCATCGTCGCCACCGGCCGCTCCGACTACCCCAACCAGGTCAACAACGTCCTCTGCTTCCCCTTCATCTTCAGAGGCGCCCTCGATGTCGGGGCCACCACCATCAACGAGGCGATGAAGAGTGCTTGCGTCGAGGCGCTGGCCCGGCTCGCGCGCAGCACCACGCCCGACACCGTGGCCTCGGTCTACGGCCTCGAGAGCCTCTCCTTCGGCCGCGACTATTTGATCCCCAAGCCCTTCGATCCCCGGCTGATCGTCGAGCTGCCCTTGGCCGTCGCCAAGGCGGCGGTGGAATCCGGCGTCGCCAAGCGGCCGATCACCGACTACAGGGCCTACCGGCAGCGGCTCTCCGAGCGGGTCTTCCGCTCGGGTTTCCTGATGAAGCCGATCTTCGAGAAGGCGATCGACGAGCCCAAGCGGGTCGTCTACACCGACGGCGAGGAGGAGCCGGTGCTCCGCGCCGTGCAGACCGTGCTCGACGAGGGGCTGGCGCAGCCGATCCTGATCGGCCGTCCCGAGGTCATCGACATGCGGATCGAACGGCTCGGGCTCAGGCTGCAGCGCGGGGTCGACTTCGAGGTGACCAACCCGGACAACGACCCGCGCTACAACGACTACGTCGCCTTCTACCTCGCCAAGATGGGCCGCAAGGGCGTCACCCCCAGGGCCGCCCGCGACATCGTCCGCACCAGGCGGACCGCGATCGGCGCCATCATGATCGCCAAGGGCGAAGCCGATGCCCTGATCGCCGGACCGGTCGGCGCCTTCAACAGCCACCTGCGCTACATCATGGACATCGTCGGCCTCGATCCGACGATGCGCGAGGCCTCGACCATTCACGCGCTCGTCCTCGACAACGGCCCGCTGTTCATCGGCGACACCAATGTCAGCGATCACCCCGACCCGGACGAGCTCGCCGCCACCACGCTCGCCGCCGCCGAGGTGGTCAGGAGCTTCGGCATCGAGCCCAAGGTGGCGATGGTGGCGGCCAGCAACTTCGGCAGCCGCGACATCGCCTCGGCCGAGCGCATGCGCCGCGCCCTCGCCATCATCGACGAGCGGGCACCGAACCTCGAGATCGACGGCGAGATGCACGCCGACAGTGCCCTCTCGCCGGTGATCCGCGATCGCATCCTGCCGGAATCCAGGCTTATCGGCCCGGCCAACCTTTTGATCATGCCGTCGCTCGATGCCGCCAATATCGGCTACAACCTGGTCAAGACGGTGACGGGTTGCGTCTCGGTGGGCCCGATCCTGATCGGCCCGCGCCTGCCGGCGCACATCGTCACCGCCTCGATCACCACCCGCGGCATCGTCAACATGAGTGCCCTCGCCGGCGTGCAGGCGACCAGCACCACCGACTGAGCACCGAGGAACCGCCGAAATGAGCGACACCGCCGCCCCGCACGACTTCGTCCCGCGCTCCGGCATGGACCTGCCGCGCTTCGCCGGCCCGGTCAGCTTCATGCGCCTGCCCCAGGTCGAGCTCGACGAGCCGAGGGCAAGAGACGTGCAGATCGGCCTCGTGGGCGTGCCCTGGGACGGCGGCACCACCAACCGCGCCGGCCCTCGCCACGGCCCCCGCCAGCTGCGCGACCTCTCGACCATGGTCCGCCTGGTCAACCAGGCGACCGGCATCCGCCCGTTCCACCAGGCGGCTTGCGCCGATCTCGGCGACTGCCCGGTCAACCCCGCGAGCCTCGACGACACGCTGGAGAAGGTCACGGCCTTTTTCGGCCGGATTCGCGATCTCGGCATCACCCCGATGACCGCCGGCGGCGACCATTTGATCTCGCTGCCGGTGCTGCGCGGCGTGGCCAAGGGCCGGGCACCGCTCGGGATGATCCATTTCGACGCCCACACCGACCTCTACGACAGCTACTTCGGCGGCTACCGCTACACCCACGGCACGCCCTTCAGGCGGGCCTGCGAGGAGGGGCTCCTGGACCCGAAGCGGATCGTCCAGATCGGCATCCGCGGCACCGCCTATGACGGCGAGGACGTCGAGTGGGGCAAAGCGCACGGCGTGCGGATCGTGATGATCGAGGAGCTGATGGACCGCGGCACCGATGCCGTGATGGAGGAAGCCCGCACCATCGTCGGCGACCAGCCCACCTATGTCAGCTTCGACATCGACGGCATCGACCCCTCGATGGCGCCCGGCACCGGCACACCCGAAATCGGCGGCTTCACCACGCACCAGGCCCAGCGCATGATCCGAAAGCTCCAGGGACTGAACCTGGTCGGCGCCGACCTGGTCGAGGTCAGCCCGCCCTTCGACCCCTCGGGCCAGACCGCCTGGGTCGGGGTGAACATCATGTTCGAGCTGTTGTGCGTGCTGGCCGAAGCGGTCGGGCGGCGATAGTATGCGCGGCGCGCCGGAGAGCCAGGATCAAATCGCCGTCTCGAGATGACACCAAAGAGCTTTCCCAGGCATTCAGGCGCCTGCGCGCATCACATCTAGCCGAATGCCGCACCATCAAGCCGCCGCCGGCAGGGACGGCAGCAGGCCCC
>SLRI01000460.1 GCA_007131045.1 Rhodospirillales bacterium | reverse complement strand
TTGGCCCGGGCGTAGACCTTGACGGCACCCAGCATGGTCTCGTCCCAGACCAGGGGCGTGTTGGCGTTGGCGAGCGAGAGCATGACCGTGTTCTCGGCGATAAAGCTCTCGCCGAACACGATTTTCGCCATCTCGACCGCATCGGCCGCCCGCTCCGGGGCGGTCACCGGGCCCATGAAGCTCTTGTCGGAATGGCGCAGGGCCGAGGCGGTGATGTGCAGATGGCGCCTCGAGACCGGCGCGTCGGTCGGCTCGCAGATCACCGAGCCGACATTCTGCAGGGCCGGCGAGACGTGGGCGAGCTTGTGCAGGATGGCGAGATCCTCGAGCGTGCCGTAGCGCCGCTCGTCGTCGAACATCCGAACGAAAGGCGAGCCGTAGTTGGGCGCGAAGACGGTGTGCTCACCGCCGATCTCGACACTCCGCTCGGGGTTTCTCGCGTTGAGCGTGAACCGCGCCGGTGCCTTGGCGACCAGCGCCTGCACCAGCTCGCCCGGAATGTGGACCCGCTCGCCTTGCACGTCCGCCCCGGCTTCGCGCCAGATCTCCAGCGATTCCGGATCGCGGAAGTCGATGCCGATCTCCTCCAGGATCTTCAGCGACGCCTGATGGACCAGCTCGAGCCCCTCCTCGTTCAGGACCTCGTAGACGGGAATCCGCCTGAAGAGTGCCGGCAGGCTCTTCAGCCCGCCTGCCAGCCGCTCTGCCCGACGTGCACCCCGCCCGCCTCGACGTGCTTCACGCGACATCACCCGTCTCCCATCCGCCGGCCCCGTGGCCGGGTTCGTGGTTTTGGAGATAGGAGCCGATGGCGGCCCGCGCCGTCAGAGGCGCGACGCCGATTTGCTTGCTACGGACAAAGCCCGCGGTGGAACCAGTGGGCGAAGCCCACGACGTCGTAGACCGGGAGACCCGTGCGCTGGGCGAGGGCTGCCCGGTAGGGGCCGAGATTGGTGCATTCGAGGACGATGGCGCCGATCTCGTGGTGGTCCGCCAGCAGCCTGTCGGCGGCCGCTGCGAGGTCGCGCTCGGCCTGCAGCGGATCGAGCGGCTCGGCCGCGCCGAGCAGCACCCGAGCGAAGTGCCCGGCCGGCTCGAGCCCGCCCACCGGCGTGTCGGTGGCCGCACCCACGGCCGCGAGATGCGCGCTCGTGAGGTCGCTGGCCGAGGCGCTGAGCACACCGACCCGCCGGCCGGCGGGCAGCAGGCGTTCGATCAGCGGTACTTGCAGCAGGCTCGACGTGGCAACCGGCACCGGCAGGGCCGCCGCGAGCTGCTGCTGGTGCAGCGCGAGAAAGCCGCAAGAGGTCATCAGCCCAACGGCACCTCGCGTCGCCAGCCGCCTGCCGGCTGCGATGAAGGGTTCGAGCAAGCCTTCGGCCCGGCCGTGGACGACGCGCACCGCCGAGGCGCCCTCGACCACCTCGAAGAGAACCGGAAAGGCGAAGCTGGCCGGATTGCCGATATCGCCCGGCGGCCGCGCGAAGCCGGTCTGGAGCATCAGGATGCCGAGTGGCGGCCCACCGGCCACGGCGTCAGCCGGAGAGGCGGCGGCGCAGCGCTGCGACGTCGTCGGCGAGGGTGCGGTCGGTCTCGGTCAGCTTCTCGATCTGCTTGACCGCGTGCATCACCGTGGTGTGGTCGCGGCCGCCGAACTTCTTGCCGATCTCGGGAAGCGAGCGCGGCGTCAGCTGCTTGGCGAGATACATCGCCACCTGGCGTGGCCGGGCGACCGCCCGGGCCCGGCGAGTCGAGGACATGTCGCTCATCTTCAGCTGGAAGTGCTCGACCACGGCGCGCTGAATCTCCTCGATCGTCACCCGGCGCTCGTTGGAGCGGAGCAGATCCTTCAGCACGTCCTGCGCCATGTCGATCGAGACCGGGCGGCGCATGAGCGTCGCCTGGTGGACCACTCGGTTGAGCGCCCCCTCGAGCTCGCGGACGTTGGAGGTGATCCGATGCGCCAGGAACTCGAAAACCTCGGGCTGCACCTCCGCCCCCAGCTGCTCGGCCTTGGCCTGGAGGATGCCGACCCTGAGCTCGTAGGTCGTCGGGTGGATGTCGGCCACCAGCCCCCAGCCCAGACGGGAGCGGATGCGCTCCTCCATCCCGGCGAGATCGGAGGGGCTGCGGTCGGCCGAGATCACGATCGAGCTGCCACGCTCGGCCAGGGCATTGAAGGTGTGGAAGAATTCCTCCTGGGTGGAATCCTTGCCCGAGATGAACTGGACGTCGTCGACCATCAGGAGGTCGACCGAGCGGAACATCTCCTTGAAGCCCATGGTGTCGCGCTGCTTCAGGGCGCGGATGAACTGGACCATGAACTTCTCGGCCGAGAGATAGACGACGCGGCGCTCGGGGTCGGCGCGTTTCGCCTGCCAGCCGATGGCGTGCATCAGGTGCGTCTTGCCGAGGCCGACCCCGCCGTAGAGGAAGAGCGGGTTGAACGGCGGGCGCTCGTTGGCGGCCATGCGCTCGGCGGCGGCGAAGGCGAACTCGTTGGGCTTGCCGACGATGAAGGTGTCGAAGGTGAAGCGCGGGTCGAGCGAGGCGCCGAGTTCGGCGAGATCAGGGAGATTGCTGCCCAGGACAGAAGCCGCGGGCCAGCCGCGGCCGTGATCGCCGCCTGCGGACCCGTCGTGACCCGACCTCGCATTGCCCGGCGCGCCACCGGTCGCGCCGTCGCCGCGGGTGTTGTCGGCGACGACCCGCGGGCGAAGCTGCGTCCCGTTGTTGGCGGGGTTGCGGCTGCCGCAGCCCTCGGGCTGCCCGGTTTCGGTGTGCCTGGCTTCGGCCTGGGGGGTGCGGACATCGAGCGAGATGCTGCGGATGGTGGGGTTGACCCTCGACCAGAGGGCGCGAATGCGGTCGGCGTAGTTGTTGACCACCCATTCGCGCATGAACTGGGTGGGCACGCTGATGACCACCCTCTCGCCGTCGAGTTGCGCCAGTTCCAACGGGCTGAGCCACGTCGCATAGGCGGTCTCGCCGAATTCATGGCGCAGCAGGTCACGCACCTGAGCCCATTGCACTTGGATCTCGCTGGTTCTGGGGACCACCATTTCCGTCTCGAGTACCGCTTCCGGTTTGCTCCCTCGGATCATCCGCTCAGGGTCCATCCTGTTATTTCGGCTTGCCGCCTTGCCGCCTTGCCGCAACCTGCACTCTGGACGGCGTCGCCACCGTCCGCACGATCCATCGTCCTCGCCGGCCCTCGATCGTCGACAGCGACAATAGCGCTGCTGGACCTGCGTTGGATCAGACGGTCCGATTTGTTGGCAAGTAGTTTTTGCCTAACAAGCTCGCCCGGAGGTTTAGCACAACCGAGCGTGCGGCACCCGACTTTGACCGTCCAAATCTAAGTAAAGCTTAAGTCTTCACGGTGCAAACCATTGCCCTCACCGCATTTATGAACAGTAAGCGAAGGCCGATCGGCTGGCAAGTGGTTCAAAAAGAGAACGGGAGTTTTCTCTCTATGGTTGAGTTTGTTGACAAGAAAATGCCCGCCAAAATTGGCCCTGCCGAAGAATCCGGCAGGGTCCGACTAGAGCGGGCTATACGAAGCTAGGAAAAGAGACGAATCTCAAGCGCGGGCAGCGAGGTCGAGATCTTTTACCTTGCTGGAAAGACGCGAGATCTTGCGAGCGACCGTATTACGGTGCAGCACACCCTTGCTCACCCCGCGCTGCAACTCCGGTGCCGCGGCGGCGAAGGCGGCTGTCGCTGCCTCGCTGTCGCCCTTCTCGATGGCATTCTCGAGCCGCCGCACGAAAGTGCGGATGCGGCTGATGCGGCTACGGTTGCGCTCGGTCCGCTTGGCCGTCTGGCGGATGCGCTTCTTGGCGGTTGGGCTGTGAGCCACGACTAGTCCTCTTCTTCAGTCGACGGCGCCCGTATAGCGAGCGGCCGCTGATGCGTCAATCGCCGAGCCTTTGTGGCCGGCGGGTGGATGGGAAACTCAGCGTTGCGTGAAGTTGGCCGTCCGCTTCTCCGTGAAAGCGGCCATGCCTTCCTTGCGATCCGCGGTGGCGAACGTGGCATAAAAGCTGCGCTTCTCGAAGCGGATGCCCTCGGCGAGCGAGGTCTCGTAGGCGACGTCCACCGCTTCCTTGGCCATGGCCACGATCGGCTGCGACTTTTCGGCAATCGCCTCGGCGAGCTTGACCGCCTCGTCGAGCAGATTGCCCACCGGCACCACCCGGGCCACGAGATTGGCCCGCTCGGCCTCGGCGGCATCCATGTTGCGGCCGGTGAGGATCATCTCCATGGCCTTGGACTTGCCGATCGCCCGGGTCAGCCGCTGCGTCCCGCCGGCACCGGGAATCGTGCCGAGATTGATCTCCGGCTGGCCGAACTTGGCGTTGTCGGCGGCGATGATGATGTCGCACATCATCGCGAGCTCGCAGCCGCCGCCCAGGGCATAGCCGGCGACCGCCGCGATCACCGGCTTCTTGTGCTCGGCGATCTCGTGCCAGGCGCCGATGAAGTCGCTCTTGTAGGCCTCGGCGAAGTCCTTCTCCGCCATCTCCTTGATGTCGGCCCCGGCCGCGAACGCCTTCTCCGAGCCGGTGACGACGATGGCGGCGATCGCCGGATCGGCGTCGAACCCGGCGAGCGCCTTCCGGAGCTCGCCGATCAGCTTGCCGTTCAGCGCATTCAATTGCTTCGGGCGGTTCAAGGTGACGATCGCGACGGCGTCGCGCTTTTCGACCAGGATGGTCTCGAAGGCCATGCTCTACTCCGTAAGGGATCCGGCGGCGCGAAGGTGACACTGGCCGGTGGGGCGCGCCACCGGCACCGCCGCAAGCGCCGGGTTTAACACCACTTCGCCGGTTCGCGTCCAGGGGAAAACGGCAGACATCTGTTGCAGTGCAGCATCAAATGGGGTGCCGTGGCGGTGGGTTAAAGGCTCGAGCCGGCGGCGCGCCCGCTCAGCGCTGGCATTTGCCGCAGTAGAATGTCGCACGGCCAGCCTGAACGAAGCGGCGGATCGGCATCGCACAAGCCGGGCAGGGCAGGCCGGCCCGGTCGTAGACCCGAAACGAGAACTGGAAATTGCCGAGCTCGCCGTTCGACTGGACGTAGTCGCGCAACGACGAGCCGCCGGCATCGATCGCATCCAGCAGGACCTCGCGGATCGAGGCCGCGAGCCGCTGGGCCCGCCCAGGGCCCACGGTGGCGGCGAGCCGGCGCGGCGAGAGGCCGGCGCGAAACAGGCTCTCGCTGGCATAGATGTTGCCGACGCCGACCACCTTCCGCTGGTCCATGATCGCGACCTTGAGCGCCACCTGCCGGCCGGCGAGCCGGGTGAGCAGGGCTTCGCCGTCGAAGCTGTTGGCGAGCGGCTCGAGCCCCAGATGCTTCAGCCATTTGTGCGCCTCGAGCTCGGCCGTGGGCCAGAGATCGAGCATGCCGAAGCGCCGAGGATCGACGAAGCGGAGGATCGTGCCGTCGTCGAAGTGGAAGGTCAGGTGCTCGTGCGGCCCGGCCGGCGCCCCGTCGAAGAGCAGCCGGCCGGACATCCCGAGATGCAGCAGCAGCGTCCAGCCGTCGTCGAGCATCAGCTCGATGAACTTCGCCCGCCGCGCGAAGCCGGTGAGCTTGCGACCGCAGAGCCGGCTTGCCAGGTCTTGCGGCAAGATGAAGCGGAGGTCGGGCCGACGCTGCTCGACCAGGACGAAGCGCCTATCTTCGAGGCGGTGCCTGAGGGCACGCATCGTGGTCTCGACTTCGGGAAGCTCGGGCATCGGCTCGTCGTGCTC
>SLRI01000051.1 GCA_007131045.1 Rhodospirillales bacterium | reverse complement strand
TGAAGTCCATGTCGCCCAGATGGTCCTCGTCGCCGAGGATGTCGGAGAGCACGGCGAAGCGGTCGCCCTCCTTGATCAGGCCCATGGCGATGCCGGCGATCGGCCGCGGCAGCGGCACGCCCGCGTCCATCAGGGCGAGCGAGGTGCCGCAGACCGTGGCCATCGAGCTCGAGCCGTTCGATTCGGTCACCTCGGAGACGACGCGGATCGTATAGGGGAAGCTCTCCTTGGCGGGCAGCAGCGGGTGGGTGGCGCGCCAGGCGAGCTTGCCGTGGCCGACCTCGCGCCGGCCGGGCGTGCCGACGCGGCCAGCCTCGCCCACCGAGTAGGGTGGGAAGTTGTAGTGCAGCATGAAGTGCTGCCGCACGTCGCCCTCGAGCCCGTCGATGAACTGCTCGTCCTGGCCGGTGCCCAGGGTGGCGACGACCAGTGCCTGGGTCTCGCCGCGGGTGAACAGCGCCGAGCCGTGCACCCGGGGCAGGATGCCGACCTCGGCGACGATCGGCCGGACGGTGACCAGGTCGCGGCCGTCGATGCGCTTCTTGGTGTCGAGGATGTCGTTCCTGACGATGTCGCTCTCGAGGCGCTTGAACAGCTCGCCCAGCTTCTGCTTGTCGCTGCCGTCTTCGGGGTTCTCGAGAATCGCCTCCATGGCGGCCTTCTTGACGGCACCGAGCTTTTCGACCCGGTTCTGCTTGACCGTCTCGGCATAAGCCTCGCGCAAGGGGGCCTCGAATTGGCCCTTGAGCTTGCCGTAGAGCGTCTCGTCGTCGCTTTCGGGCAGGTCCCAGGGCTCCTTGGCGCAGGCCATGGCGAGCTCGATGATCAGGTCGATCACCGGCTGATAGGCGCGGTGGCCGTGCATCACCGCATCGAGCATGGTCTCTTCGGACAGCTCCTTGGCTTCCGATTCGACCATCATCACGGCGTCGCGGGTGCCGGCGACGACCAGGTCGAGCGCCGATTCCTTCATCTGCTCGAGCGTCGGGTTGACGACGAACTGGCCGTCGATGTGGCCGACACGGGCTGCGCCGATGGGCCCGAGGAACGGCAGGCCGGAAATGGTCAGCGCCGCACTGGCCCCGATCATCGCCAGCATGTCGGGGTCGTTCTCGCCGTCATGGGCGAGCACGGTGATGATGATCTGCGTCTCGTTCTTGAAGCTCGAGGGAAAGAGCGGCCGCAGCGGCCGGTCGATCAGCCGCGAGGTCAGCGTCTCCTTCTCGGTCGGCCGGCCCTCGCGCTTGAAGAAGCCGCCCGGAATCTTGCCGGCGGCGAATGCTTTTTCCTGGTAATTCACGGTGAGCGGGAAGAAATCCTGGCCCGGCCGGAGTGAGCGGGCGCCGACGGCGGTGGCGAGCACCACGGTCTCGCCCATCTGCACCATCACCGCGCCATCGGCCTGGCGGGCAACGCGGCCGGTTTCCAGGCGCAGGGTGCGGCCGAGCCATTCCGTCTCTTTGATCGTCGTCTTGAACATTCACTTGACCTTTCGTGGGCCTGCAACGGCAGGCGGCCGGTCCACCACCAGAGCGGACCGGCAGGGCGCCGCACGCGACGCGGCAAATCGCCGGGAGGGGGCGCCTGGGCCGGGCGTCAACGCCTGAGGCCGAGCCGTTCGATGAGGGTCCGATAACGCGGGCTGTCGTTTCGGTTGAGGTAGTCGAGGAGGCGGCGGCGCTGGCCGACCATCATCAAGAGGCCACGCCGGGACGCGAAGTCCTTCTGGTGGGCCTTGAGGTGCTCGGTCAGGTTGCCGATACGCTCGGAGAGGATGGCGCACTGCACCTCCGGCGAGCCCGTGTCACCCTCGTGGGTGGCATAGTCCTTGATGAGCGCGTGCTTGCGCTCCTGGGTGATCGACATCGTCTGGTCCTTCTGGATGACGGCCCCGGCTGGTTACGGAAGTGCCGTTCAAGCGGTGAAAACGCGCAGCGGGGCGAGCTCGCCATCCTGGAGGCGGCCGAGGGCGACGAGAGCGCCATCGGCCAGCACCTTGATGGTCCCGCCTTCGACCGTCTCGCCGATGACGAGGCGCGGTGAGATGCGGATGGGGTGCCCCGAGCGGAGCCGCGCTGCTTGCGGCTCGGTCACGGCGAGCGCCGGGATGTCGGCCAGCGCCGTCGAGACCGAAACCAATACTCGGGGTAACGTATCATGTTCGGTGATTTCAACAAGAGCGTCGAGGCTCACGGCGGCCTCTGCGGTGAATGGTCCCACCGCGAGCCGTCTGAGCGCGGTGACGTGGCCGAGGCAGCCGAGCCGCTCGCCCATGTCGCGGGCGAGGGCGCGGATATAGGCACCCTTGCCGCAGGCGGCCTCGAGCACGGCGTGGTCGGCATCCGGGCGCTCGACGAGGCGGATCTCGTCGAACCGGACCTCGCGCTCGGGCAGGTCGACCACGTCGCCGCGCCGGGCGATGTCGTAGGCCCGCTCGCCCTGGATCTTGACCGCGGCGAAGTCCGGCGGGCGCTGCAGGATGGTGCCGGTGAAGTCGGGCAAGAGGGCCTCGATCTCGGCGTCGCTCGGCCGCGCCTCCCTGGTCTCGACGACCTCGCCCTCGCTGTCGTCGGTGGTGGTCGAGGCCCCCCAGCGAATGGTGAAGCGGTAGCGCTTGGCGGCGTCCATCACGTACATCACGGTCTTGGTGGCTTCGCCGAGTGCTATCGGCAGCACGCCGGTGGCCAGCGGGTCGAGGGTGCCGCCGTGGCCGGCTTTCTGCGCATCGGTCAGCCGCTTGACCCGGGCCACCACCGTGGTCGAGGTCATCCCGGCCGGCTTGTCGATGATCAGCCAGCCGTTGATCCGCTTGCCCCGGCGCTTGCGGCTCATTCCTCGTCCTTGCGGGTGTGCGGCTTCAGACCCTCTTCGAGCAGGTGGTCGATCTTGGCGGCGTAGCTGAAGCTGGTGTCGGGCTCGAAGCGCAGCTTGGGCGCGTATTTGAGGTTCATCTCGCGGGCGAGCCTGCCGGCGAGCAGCGGGCCGACGCGGCCGAGGGCGTCCAGGGTCTGCGGCTGGGCGTCCTGGCCGAGCTCGGCCACGAACACCTGGGCGTGGCGCAGGTCACGGCTCATCCGCACCTCGGAGATCGTCAAGCTGACGCCTTCGAGGTGGCGGTTGTGCAGCTCGCCGCGCCTCAGGTGCTCGGCGAGCAGATGGCGCATCTGCTCGCCGACCCGGAGCTGGCGCTGCGACGGTGCGGCGTCGGATTTCTGCCTGGACATGGAGCGGGTCTCTTGAAGAAAAAGATTCGGGGAGGATGATCCTCCCCGCGCCCCGCCGGGACTTTGCGCCGCGGCTCGGGACAGCCGACGACGCCAAGTTACGAGGGGGCGCGGGGGAAATCATTTCCCCCGCATTCCTAAAGCGTGCGCGCCACCTCTTGGACCTCGTAGGCCTCGATGACGTCGCCCTGGCGGATGTCGTTGTAGCCTTCGATCGACATGCCGCACTCGAAGCCGTCGCGCACCTCGCGGACGTCGTCCTTGAAGCGCTTGAGCGAGCCGAGCTGGCCGTCGTAGACCACCACGTCGTCGCGCAGGAGGCGGGCCTTGGCACCGCGCCTGATCAGCCCGTCGACCACCCGGCAGCCGGCGATCTTGCCGACCTTGGAGACGCTGAAGACCTCGCGGATCTCGGCGTGGCCGAGGATGGTCTCCCTGGCCTCGGGCGAGAGCATGCCCTCGAGCATCGCCTTCATCTCGTCCAGCAGCTGGTAGATGATGGCGTAGTAGCGGATCTCGATGCCTTCGCGCTTGGCCATGTCGCGGGCCTGGGCGTTGGCGCGGACGTTGAAGCCGATGATCACCGCGTCCGAGGCCTGGGCGAGGGTGATGTCGCTTTCGGTGATCGCCCCCACGCCGCCATAGAGGACGCGGACGTTCGCTTCCTCGTTGCCGAGCTTCTCCAGCCCGGCCTGGATGGCCTCGAGCGAGCCGTGCACGTCGGCCTTGACCACCACCGGCAGCTGCTGGATCTCGCCGGCCTGGAGCTGTGAGAACATCTCCTCGAGCGAGGCCCGCGCCGGGCCGGCCTTGAGCTGCTGCTGCTCGCGGCGCTTGCGGCCACGGTAGTCGGCGATGTCGCGGGCGCGCTTTTCGGTCTCGACGACGACCATCTCGTCGCCGGCGTCGGGGACCGAATCGAGGCCCTGGATCTCGACCGGCACCGCCGGCCCCGCCTCCTTGACCTGCTCGCCCTTGTCGTTGGTCATCGCCCTGACCCGGCCCCAGGCAGCACCGGCCACCACCAGGTCGCCCTGCTTGAGCGTGCCGTTCTGGACCAGCACCGTGGCGACCACGCCGCGGCCGCGATCGAGCCTGGCTTCGATCACCGCACCCCTGGCGTCGCGGTCGGGGTTGGCCTTGAGCTCCAAGAGCTCGGCCTGAAGCTGCAGCTGCTCGATCAGCGTCTCGAGCCCGGTGCGCTTGAGCGCACTCACCGGCACGGCGAGGACGTCGCCGCCGAAGTCCTCGACCACGACCTCGTGGCTCAACAGCTCCTGCTTGACCCGATCGGCGTTGGCTTCGGGGTGGTCCATCTTGTTGATGGCGACGACCATCGGCACGTTGGCGGCCTTGGCGTGGCGGATCGCTTCGATGGTCTGCGGCATGACGCCGTCGTCGGCGGCCACCACCAGCACCACGATGTCGGTGATCGAAGCACCGCGGGCGCGCATCGCGGTGAACGCGGCGTGGCCCGGGGTGTCGATGAAGGTGACCGGCAGGCCGGCGCCGACGTTCACCTGATAGGCGCCGATATGCTGGGTGATGCCGCCGGCTTCGCCGGCCACCACGTCGCTCTTCCTGAGCGCGTCGAGCAGCGAGGTCTTGCCGTGGTCGACATGGCCCATGACCGTGACCACGGGCGAGCGTGGCTGCAGCTTGGCTGGATCGTCGCTCGCCCCTTCGAGGCCGAGCTCGACGTCGCTCTCCGAGACCCGCTTGGCGGCCTGGCCGAACTCGGCCAGCACCAGCTCGGCCGTATCGGCGTCGATCGTCTGGTTGATGGTCACCATGATGCCGTTGCGCATCAACGCCTTGACCACCTCCGCACCGCGGATCGCCATGCGAGCAGCCAGGTCCTGGACGGTGATGGTCTCGGGCACGATGACCTCGCGTGCGGTGGGCTCTGCCGACGTCGCCGATTGCTGGCGCCGCTCGCGGTCGCGCTGGCGCTTCAAGGCGGCGAGCGAGCGGGTGCGCTCGAGCTCCTCGGCCTCCTCGTCGGTGGTCAGGATCAGCCGCTTGTCGTTGCGCCGGGTGTCGCGTTCGGTCCGCCGGAGCGTATTGCGGCGGTCGCCCTTGCCGGGCTTGCCGCGGCCTTCCTCCTCGTCGGCCATGGCCGGCTGGCGAACGGTGGTCTTGGCCGGCCGCTTGCCTTCCTCGGGGGCCCTGGCTTCGAGCGCGGCCACCTCCTCCGGGGTCGGGCCCGCGGCCTCGGCGGCGGCTGCCGCTTCGCTGGTCTGCCGGCGCCGCTCCTCGTCGGCGAGCAGGCGGGCGGCCTGCTCCTCGGCCTTCTTGCGCGAATCCTCCTCTGCGCTGCGGCGCGCCTCCTCCTCGGCCTTGCGCGCGGCCGCGGCTTCCTCCTCGGCCTGCCGGCGGGCCGCCTCATCGGCGGCGCGCTTGGCGTTCTCGGCGGCGCGGGCGCGGGCTTCCTCCTCGACCTTCTTCGATTCGGTCAGGGCCCTCAGCCGCGAGCGCTTCTCGTCGTCGGTCAGGGTCGGCAGGGTCATCGGCCCGCGCCCGCCGCCGCTGCGGCTGGGCGA
>SLRI01000096.1 GCA_007131045.1 Rhodospirillales bacterium | reverse complement strand
CTACAACCTCTTCATCCTCGCGGTCGGCATCGGCGTTGCGATCTTCATCTGGCTGCTGTTCGACAAGACCTGGTGGGGCAGGAAGGTGAGGGCCGCCGCCTGGAGCCGCGAGATGAGTTCCACCCTGGGCCTCGACGTGCCGCGGACCTTCACCCTGGTCTTCATGCTCGCCGCCGCCCTTGCCGCCATCGGCGGCGCCTTGAGCATCCCGATGCGCCCGGCCTCGCCCGGCCTCGGCGAGGCGATGATCGTCCAGGCCTTCATCGTCACCGTCATCGGCGGCCTCGGCAATATCCGGGGCGCCTTCGTCGGCGCCATCCTCGTCGGCATGCTCACCTCCTACTCCACCATGCTCTTCCCCCTCTTCGAGCTCTTCCTCCCCTACGTCCTCATGGCCCTGGTCCTCATCTTGAGGCCCGAAGGCATTCTGGGAGGGCGCTGAGATGGGCATGTCCTGGCGCCTCGTCCTGCCGATCGTCCTGATCCTGGCCTTTCTCGTCACCGTGCCGATCTGGGGCGGCCGCTACCCCACCTACCTCACCATCCAGATCATGCTGCTCGTGGTCTTCGCCTTGGGCTTCAACCTGCTGCTCGGCTACACCGGCCTGCTCTCCTTCGGCCAGGCCGGCTTTTTCGCCGTCGGCGCCTACGTCTCGGCGCTGATCCTCCTGCAGGTCCCGTCATTGCTGCTCGGCATCGTCGGCGGGGTGCTGGCGGCAGGTCTCGTGGCGCTGGTCCTCGGCTATCTCTCGGTGCGGCTCACCGAGATCTACTTCTCGATGCTGACCTTGAGCTTCGGGATGATGATCTATTCGCTGGTCTGGCGCTGGCGGGCGGTCACTGGTGGCGACGACGGGCTGACCGGCGTGCCGCGTGCCCCGCTCGACCTGCTGGTCGTCTCCATCGATCTCTCCGACGTCATGAACTACTACTATTTCGTCCTGGCGGTGACGGTGGCCGCGGTCTTCCTCATGTACCGCATCACCAAATCACCCTTGGGCCTCACCTTCCAGGCGATCCGCGACAGCGCCACGCGCGCCGCCTTCGTCGGCATCCCGGTCCGCCGCTACCGGCTCTACGCTTTCGTCATCGCCGGGCTCTATGCCGGTCTGGCGGGTGCGATGCTGGCCCCCCTCGAGCGCACGGTCACCCCGATCTACTCGCACTGGATCTATTCGGCCGAGCCCATCCTCGCCACGCTGATCGGCGGCATCTACGTCTTCGCAGGACCCATCGTGGGTGCCGTCCTCTTCATCGGCATCAAGGAGATCATCGTCCGGCTCACCGAGCACTGGATGATCTGGATGGGCGGCATCGTCATCGTCCTGGTCCTGGGCTTTCGGGGCGGCGTCGTCGGCACCATCCTCGGCTGGCTCGACAAGGACCAGGAGACCGCGCGGGCGGAAGAAGAAAAGCCGGAGGCGCCCGGCGCGAAGCGCCAACCGGAGGCGGGAGAATGAACCCGATCCTGGAGGCCACCAACCTCAGCAAGACCTTTGCCGGCATGCGGGCGGTCAATGACGTCCATATCGAGCTCTACACCGACCGGGTGACCGGCATCATCGGCCCCAACGGTGCGGGCAAGACCACGCTGGTCCATCTCCTCACCGGCCACGTCCAGCCCGACCAGGGCCAGATCCACTTCGAGGGCCGGGACATCACCCGCCTCTCCGCCGACCAGCGGGTCATGGGCCAGGTCTGCCGCACCTTTCAGGTGGTCGACATCTTCCCCAGGCTCACCGTCTTCGAGAACATCCAGATCGCCCGGATCACCCGGGAGGCCAAGAACCTGCGCTGGTTCGGCGGGGCGGCAAAGGAGGCCAGGGAAGCGGTCGAGGCGGCGCTCGAGGAGGTCGGGATGTGGGGCTTCAGGAACCGCCGGGCGGAGCAGCTGAGCCACGGCCAGCAGCGCCGAATCGACCTCGCGGTGACGCTGGCCACCGACCCCAAGCTCTGCTTTCTCGACGAGCCCACCTCGGGCGTCAGTCCCAAGGAGCGCGACCAGATGCTCGAGCTGATCGCCCGGCTGGCCGAGGCCAAGCGCACCACCTTCGTTTTGATCGAGCACGACATGGAGGTCATCTTCAACCTCTGCGCGCATGTGATCTGCATGCACCGGGGCGCCATCCTCGCCGAAGGCACGCCGGACGACATCCGCGCCAACAAGGAGATCAAGGAAATCTATCTCGGCGAGGAGGTCTAAGATGGCGGCGCCGATCCCCGCCCTCGACATCGACGGCCTGGTCAGCTGGTACGGCAAGGTCGAGGTGGTGAGCCAGGTGACCCTGCACGCCATGCCGGGCGAGACCGTGGCCCTGCTCGGCCGCAATGGTGCGGGCAAGTCCGCGATGATGCGCACCATCCTCGGCCTCGAGCCACCCATCCGCCGCGCCGGCAGCGTCGAGCTCGACGGCGAGGAGATCACCGGCCGCGAGACCCACGAGATCGCCAGGCTGGGCGTCGGCATGGCGCCTGACGACCGCAAGATCTTCCCGCACCTGACGGTCGAGGAGAACCTGGTCCTGGCGCAGAAGCTCACCGCCTCCGGCCGCGAGCCTCGCACCCTGGGCGAGATCTACGCCATGTTCCCGCTGGTCGCCGAGTTGCGGCGCCGGGGCGGGGCAGGGCTCTCGGGCGGCGAGCAGAAGCTCCTGGCTATCGCCCGCGCCGCCATCCAGCGGCCGCGAGTGCTGATGCTCGACGAGACCTCGGAAGGCCTGAGCCCCGTCATGGTCCAGGAGCTGGTCGCGGTCATCCACCGCCTGCAGGCCGAGGGCATCACCATGCTGACAGCGGATCAGAACCTCCGGTTCTGCAGCAAGATCGCGAAGCGCGGCTACGTCCTCGAGCGCGGCCGGATCGTCTTTTCGGGCTCGATCCAGGAGTTCTGGGAGAAGGTCGAGGTCGGCGAGATGTCGCTCATGAACTGAGCTCGGCCCGGAGCTGGAACTTTTGAATTTTCCCGGTCGCGGTCTTCGGCAGCTCGCGAAAGACGAAGCGCTTGGGGACCTTGAAGGCGGCCAGCCGCTCGCGGCAGAAGGCCTGAAGCTCGGCAGCCGGAGGTTCCGCCGCCCCCGCCTTTAGCTCGATGCAGGCGCACGGCACCTCGCCCCACTTGTCGTCCGCGAGCGCCACCACGGCTGCCATCATCACGGCCGGGTGCTGGTGCAGCACGCCCTCGACCTCGAGCGAGGAGATGTTCTCGCCACCCGAGATGATCACGTCCTTGGCCCGGTCCTTGATCTGGATGAACCCATCAGCGTGCCGGACCGCGAGGTCGCCGGTGTTGAGCCTACCGCCGCGAAACGCCGTGGCCGTCGCCGCCTCGTCCTTCAGATAGCCGGCCATCAGCGTATTCGAGCGGATCACGATCTCGCCCAGCGTGGCGCCGTCCCAGGGTACCGGGTTGCCCTCGGGGTCGACCACGTCGGCCATTGCGTTGGTGGGATGGCGCACGCCCTGCCGGGCCAGGAGGCGGGCCTTCTCGGCCGCGTCCGGCGAGCCCCAGTCGTCGCGCTCGGCGCAGCCGGTGGCCGGCCCGTAGGACTCGGTGAGGCCGTAGAGGTGGACGAGCTCGATGCCCATGGCGGCCAGACCCTCGATCAGCGCCGTGGTGGGTGCTGCCCCGCCCGTTGCCACCCGCACCGGGCGCTCGGGCTTCGTGCTCTCGGCGCCCGGATGATTGAGCAGCATGTAGAGCACGACCGGCGCGCAGGCGAAATGCGTCACCGCCGCGGCCTGCATCGCTTCGAGGATCAGCGCCGGGTCGGGCCGATCGAGGCAGACATGCGTGCCGCCCATCGCCGTCACCGCCCAGGGATGGCACCAGCCGTTGCAGTGGAACATCGGCAGGGTCCAGAGATAGACCGTCCGCTCGTCGAAGCCGAGCTGAAGCGCGTTGCCGATGGCGTTGAGATAAGCGCCTCGGTGGGTGTAGACGACGCCCTTGGGGTGGCCGGTGGTCCCCGAGGTGTAGTTCAGGCAAAGCGCCTGCCATTCGTCCGCCACCTCGTCGAGCCTGATCGGCAGCGGTTCCAGATCAGCGGTGAAGGCCGGATCGTCGAGGGCAACGACCCTGAGCCCGCCGCCGGCCGCCTCGGCGAGCGGGACGAGCTCCGGATCGGCCAGCAGCAGCTCGGCTTCGCCGTGGCCCACGATATAGGCCACGGTCGCGGCATCGAGCCGGGTGTTGATGGCATTCAAGACGGCGCCCAGGAGCGGCACGGCGTAGTGCAGCGCCAGCATCTCCGGCCGGTTGACCGCGATCACCGAGACCACGTCGCCCGGGCCGATCCCGGCTCGCCGCAGCCCCGCCGCCAGCCTGCCGACGAGCCGTCCCAGCTCGCGATAGCTCAGCCGACGGGGCCCGTGCACCGCCGCGAGCTTCTCCGGGTAGACCTCGACCGCTCGGCGGAGGAAATCGAGCGGGGTCAGCGGCACGAAGTTGGCGGGGCGGGGGGCGAGATAGCCGTCGAGCCGCATCGCCATGGCCCTAGTTCTGCAAGTAGCGGGCGGTTTCGGCGAGCCGGCCCTTGGCGGCCTTGATCTCGCCCCGCGCCACGGTCCGAAGATGCACCTCGTCCGGCCCGTCGATGAAGCGCAGCGCCCGGCCCCAGGTCCACAAATAGGCCAAGGGCGTGTCGTCGGTCAGGCCCATGGCGCCGAAGACCTGGATCGCCCGGTCGAGCACCTCGGTCTGCAGCCGGGAGACCACGAGCTTGATGCCCGAGACCTCCGAGCGCGCCGCCTTGTTGCCACGGGAGTCCATCAGCCAGGCGGTCTTGAGCACGTAGAGCCGGGCCTGGTCGATCTCCATCCGGGAAAGCGCGATCCAGTCCTGGATGTTGGCGAAGTCGGCGAGCTTCCGGCCGAACGCTTGCCGCTCGAGGGCGCGCGCGGTCATCAACTCCAGCGCCAGCTCGCACTGGCCGATCGAGCGCATGCAGTGGTGCACCCGGCCGGGTCCCAGCCGCGCCTGGGCCAAGGCGAAGCCCTGACCTTCCTCGCCGAGCAGGTACGAGGCGGGAACCCGCACGTCGGTAAAGCGCAGCTCGCAATGCCCCTCCGGCGCGAAGTGCTGCATGATCGGCAGGTTGCGCACGATCTCGACCCCGGGCGTATCGAGCGGCACGATCACCATCGAATGCCGCGCATGCCGCTCCGCTTCCGGCCGCTCGTCTGAAAGCCCGAGCAGGATCACGAACTTGCAATTCGGATGCATCGCCCCGGTCGTGAACCACTTGCGGCCGTTGATGACGTAGTGGTCACCGTCGCGCTTGATCGTGGTCTGCAGATTGGTCGGATCGGAAGATGCCACATCCGGCTCGGTGATCCCGACACAGGAACGGATCTCACCCATGAGCAGCGGGTTCAACCAGCGCTCGCGCTGCTCCTCTGTCGCGAAGAGATGCAAGATTTCCATGTTGCCGGTATCGGGCGCCGAGCAGTTGAAGGCCTCGGCCGACCAGGGAATCCGCCCCATGATCTCGGCCAGCGGCGCATACTCCAGATTGCTCAGCCGGGTCCCGGCCTCGCCGTCCTTCAGCCCCGGCAGGAAGAGGTTCCACAAGCCCGCCTCGAACGCCCGGGCCTTCAGCGGATCGAGGATTTCCATCGGCATCCGTCCAGCATGCGCCGCCTGGCGGAAGGCCGGATCGGCCGGCAGCACATGCGCGTCCATGAAGGCCGAGAGCTCTTGCCGGAGTGCTTCGACCTTGGCCGTGTAGGCGAAATCCATGGAATCCTCTCCGCTGCTCAGCCGTGGTGGGGCTCGAGCCCG
>SLRI01000057.1 GCA_007131045.1 Rhodospirillales bacterium | reverse complement strand
GCCTTCGAGGCGCGGCACGGCGACCGGTTCGAGGTGTTCTACAAGCCCGGGCTGATCTACGAGCACATCGACCTCAACCTCGACAACCCGATCCTCGCCGACCGCAGGGTCAGGGAAGCCCTGATCCGCAGCCTCGACCGCGAGGCCCTGAGCCAGGAGCTGTTCGACGGCCGGCAGGCGGTGGCGCACGGCAACGTCAACCCGCTGGACTGGGTGCATACCGACGACATCCCGACCTACGACGAGGATCTGGATGAGGCCCGCAGCCTCTTGGACGAGGCCGGCTGGACCGATCTTCGCGGCGGCATCCGCCACAACGCCCAAGGCGAGCCCTTGCGCCTTTCCATCATGACGACGGCCGGCAACCGCACCCGCGAGCTGGTCCAGCAGGTGCTGCAGTCGATGTGGCAGCGGGTCGGCATCGACGTGCGGATCCAGAACGAGCCCGCCCGCGTCTTCTTCGGCGAGACCATGACCAAGCGGCGCTATCCGGCGATGGCGATGTATGCCTGGATCTCGAGCCCGGAGAACGTGCCGCGCACGACGCTGCACTCCAACGAGATCCCGACCGAGGCCAATGGCTGGTCCGGGCAGAACTACCCGGGCTTCGCCCATGCCGAGATGGACGCGCTGATCGACCAGATCGAGATCACCCTGGATCGCGACGCGCGCGAAGAGCTCTGGCACGAGCTGCAGCGTCTCTACGCGACCGAGCTGCCGGTGATCCCCCTCTATTTCCGCGCCGACGCCCATATCTGGCCCGAATGGCTGGCCGGCGTGGCACCCACCGGGCACATGGGTGCCACCAGCCTCACGGTGGAGGACTGGCACGTGGCGGGCAGCGATTGAACCCGCTTTCGGGTCGATCTCCGGCATGAGCGGCTATCTCGGCCGGCGGATCACCGAGACGGTCCTGCTGCTGCTGCTCATGTCGTTCCTGATCTACGCCCTGATCGGGTTGATGCCGGGCGACCCGATCGACCTGATGCTCTCGGCCGACCCCCACATCACCTCGGAGGACGCAGCCCGGCTGCGGGCGCTGCAGGGCCTCGATCGCCCGCTCGTCGAGCGCTACTGGTTCTGGCTGCAAGGGGCGGCTGTGGGCGATTTCGGCTATTCCAGGCTCTATGCCCGGCCCGTGGTCGAGGTGATCGGCCCCAGGCTCCTCAACACCCTGATCCTCATGGGCACGAGCCTGGCCCTGGCCCTTTTGATCGCGATCCCGGCCGGCGTGGTCGCCGCGATGCACCCGCGCGGGCTGACCGACAACACCATCAACCTTCTGGCCTTCGCCGGCTTCTCCGTCCCCTCGTTCTGGCTCGGCCTCATCCTGATCATCGTCTTCGCGGTGCAGCTCGGCTGGCTGCCGGCCGGCGGCACCGCTCCGGTCGGCGGCGGCGATCTCCTCGACCGGCTGCGCTACCTGATCCTGCCGGTCGCCACGCTCACGCTCCTGGCCGCCGGCACCTTCGTCCGCTTCGTCCGGGCGGCCATGCTCGAAGCGCTGCGCGAGGACTTCATCCGTACGGCCCGGGTGAAGGGCCTCTCGCGCTCCGCCGTGGTCGTCCGCCACGCCATGCCGCACGCGATGCTGTCGCTGGTCACCATCGTCGCCTTGAATGTCGGCAGCCTGTTCTCGGGCTCGCTGGTGGTCGAGACCATCTTCGCCTATCTCGGCATGGGCAAGCTGATCTACGATTCGATCATGGGCAACGACTACAACCTGGCCCTGGCGGCACTCTTGATCGCAACCCTGGTCACGCTTTTGGCCAATCTCGCGGCCGACATCGCCTATGGCTGGCTCGATCCGAGAATAGACTATGGCGGCTGAAGCCGAAGCCGCGCCGACCCGCGTCGGCGTCCGGCCGGCGGCCGCAGGCCAGGGACCCTGGCGCCGCTTCTGGCGCCGCTTCTTCCGCCATCGCCTCGCCGTTGTCTGCGCCTGGCTGCTCCTGGCCCTCGTCCTCGCGGTCGTCTTCGGCCCGCCCTTGGGCCAGCTGGTGGGCCTCGACGGCCAGACCGTCAACCTCTTCGACCGCATGGCACCGCCCGGCCCGGGCCAGCCGCTGGGCACCGACGAGCTCGGCCGCGACCTCTTGATCCGCCTTTTGGAAGGCGGCCGGGTCTCGCTCCTGGTCGGCGTCAGCGGTGCGCTCTTGACCGCGATCATCGGCACCGCCATCGGCTTGGCTGCGGGCTATGCCGGCGGCCGCACCGACAGCTTCTTCATGCGGCTCACCGATGCGGTGATAGCATTGCCGCTGCTGCCGCTTCTCATCGTCCTGGCTGCCATCGACGTCACCAAGCTCGGCCTGCCCGCGGCGCTCGCCGACGAGGGATGGGGCAGCGTCTACCGCATCGTCATCCTGGTCGCCCTCTTCGGCTGGACCACCGTCGCCCGCCTCGTGCGCGCCGCCGTCCTGAGCCAGAAGGAGCGCGACTACATCCGCGCCGCCCGGGCCCTGGGCGCCGGGCCTCTGCGCATCACCCTGCACCACATCCTGCCCAATATCGCCTCGCCCATCATCGTCGCCACCACGCTTTCCATCGGCAACATCATGCTGGCCGAATCGGTGCTCAGCTTCCTCGGCCTCGGCATTCAGCCGCCGCTGCCCTCCTGGGGCAACATGCTGACCAACGCGCAAGAGATCATCTGGCAGGCCCCGGCGCTGGCCATCTGGCCCGGAGTCCTCCTCTTCGCCACGGTCATCGCCACGAACATCCTCGGCGACGGGCTGCAGGACGCGCTCGATCCGCGGGGTGACCTCGGTCACTGAACGGCTCGAGCATACGGCCTAGGCAGATCCACAAATAGCGTGAAAAGCCTGACGGCAATCGTGTAACGAGAGAATCCCCAGCCAGGAACGGATCGCCAGTTGCCCGACGACCGCGCCGATCGAAACCTCGCCGGCAACGGCGATCAACGGCTGATGCGCCTCGAGCGCGCCGCGCGCGGGGCCGGCGAGCAGCTGTCCCTGGCGATCGAGGCCCTGGGCGAGGGCTTCGTCCTCTACGACCGGGACGACCGCCTGGTGATCTGCAACCAGCGCTATCGCGAGATTTATGCGATCAGCGCACCGGCCATCGTCCCGGGCGCCGATTTCTCGTACATTCTCCGCTACGGTCTCGCACGCGGCCAGTACAGGGCGGCGGTCGGCCGCGAGGCGGCCTGGCTCGCCGAGCGCCTCGCCGCGCATGCCGAGCCCTACTCCACGCACGAGCAGGAACTGGGCGACGGGCGCTGGCTGCACGTCATCGAGCAGGCGACGCCGGAGGGCGGCCGCATCGGCCTCAGGATCGACATCACCGAGCGCAAGCGCGAGGAAGCCGCCGCCGCCGCGACTCGGCGCCAGCTGCAGGCGACCCTGGCGACGATCCCGGACCTGCTCTTCGAGGTGGACGCCCGAGGCCGGTTCGTCGACTGCCACGTCGCCGAGCCGAGCCGGCTGCTCGTGCCGCGCGAGGCGCTGATCGGCAAGACCATGGCCGAGGTCCTGCCGGCGGAGGCCGCGGCGATTTGCCGGACCGCGCTCGACGAGGCGTTGGCGACCGGAAGGTCCACCGGCCGACAGTATCGCCTCGAGACGCCAGGGGGCGACGAGTGGTTCGAGCTCTCGATCGCCCGCAAGAGCGAGAGCGAGACCCTGCAGGCTGAGGGCGATGCGCCGAACCTCATCGTCCTGGTGCGCGACATCACCGAGCGCAAGAAGCTGGAAGAGAGCCTCGCCGCCGAGCGCGACTTCCTCGACCAGATCATGGCGACCAGCCTGTCGGCCATCGTCGCCATCGATGCGAGCGGCCGATTGGTCTTCGCCAACAAGGCAGCCGAGCAGGTGCTCGGTGTCCAGGCCCGGACCGCCACCGACCGCTTCTTCGACGATCCGGCTTGGCGGGTGACCGCTGTCGACGGCGGCCCCTACCCGCTCGAGGAGATCCCCTTCGTCAAGGTGATGCAGACGGGCAAGCCCGTCTTCGACGTCCGCCACGCGATCGAATGGCCCGACGGCCGAAGGCGCATCCTCTCGGTCAACGCGGCCCCGCTCGCCGAGCAGCCGGGCTCGACCAGCCGCGTCGTCTGCTCGGTCACCGACATCACCGACAAGCTCAGGGCCGAGACAGACCTGCGCTACAAGGAGTCCCTGTTGCGCGGCCTCTTCGAGCTCTGCCCCGTGGGCATCGCTCTGAACGACCTCGAGACCGGCGCCTTCGTCGACGCCAACGACGCCATCCTCGGCCAGACCGGCTACAGTCGCGAGGAGATCCTGGCCATGACCTTCTGGGACCTGACCCCGCCGGAGTACCACGAGGCGAGCCGGCTCAACCTGGAACAGATGGTTGAGACCGGCCGCTACGGCCCCTTCGAGAAGGAGAACATCCGCAAGGACGGCAGCCGCTTCCCGGTCGTCCTGAGCGGCATGATCGTCACCGATCTCGACGGCCGCCGGCTCTCCTGGTCGATCATCGAGGACATCACCGAAAGGAAGGCCAACGAGGCCGAGATCGTCCGCCAGGCCCACTACGACGAGCTCACCGGCCTGCCCAACCGCCGCCTGTTCCAGGAACGCCTCGAGCAGGCCGTCGCCCGGGCGCGGCGCGGCCGGCACATCGGTGCGGTGGCGATGCTCGACCTCGACCACTTCAAGACGGTCAACGACAGCCTCGGCCACAAGGCGGGTGACGCCGTGCTGGTCGAGGCGGCCGCCAGGCTGCGCCGTTGCACCCGCGATACCGACACCGTCGCCCGGTTCGGCGGCGACGAGTTCCTCGTCCTGCTCGACGACATCGAGAAAGCCGCCGACGCCGACGCCATCACCGCCAAGATCCAGAGCGCGCTCGCCGCCCCCTTCGCCGTCGACGGCACCGAGATGCAGCTCGGCGCCAGCATCGGCGTCTGCGTCTTCGACGCCCTGTGCGGCAGCCCGGACGAGCTCCTCCGCCGGGCCGACAAGGCGATGTACGCCGCCAAGAGCGCCGGCCGGCAGCAGACCCGCTTTTTCAGGCCGCCGGCATCGCTGCCGCAAGAAGGCCGTCGCACCGATCGCGACTGAGCTGCCCAGCTCGATCGAGAGGTGCAGGAACTCGCATGGGAGAATTTTTCAACGATCGTCGTGTCGTTAAGTGCTTGTTCACTTCATCGGCCTACACGGTTAGAGACGAGTGCAACGACATGACGGTTCGAAGGCATGGCAGTCGAGCGAGCGGGCGGTCGGAGTGGCCCTCCTGGACAGACGGATGAAACCGACCACGACCGGCTCGAGGCGCTGGCGACACGCGCCGCACGGCAACTGCGTGACGCGATCGAGACGCTGGCCGACGGCTTCGTCATCTATGACGAGGACGACCGCCTCGTCCTCTGCAACCAGCGCTATCGCGAGATCTACGCGCTGAGCGCCCCTGCCCTGGTCCCGGGAGCCCGGTTCGAGGACGTTCTTCGCTTCGGCCTCCGCAACGGCCAATATGCGGATGCCGTCGGCCGGGAGGAAGCATGGCTCGCCGAGCGGCTCCGCGCCCACAACATGGCCTCTTCGGTGATCGAGCAGCGGCTCCCGGACGACCGCTGGTTGCGCATCATCGAGCGCACCACCCCGGACGGCGGCCGGGTCGGCCTGCGCGTCGACATTACCGAGCTCAAGCGCCAGGAGCGCCGCCTCGCCGACATCATCGCCGGCACCAATGTCGGCACCTGGGAATGGAACGTGCGGACCGGCGAGACCCGGTTCAACGCGCGCTGGGCGGAGATCATCGGCTTGCGCCTGGAAGACATCTCGCCCACCACCATC
>SLRI01000393.1 GCA_007131045.1 Rhodospirillales bacterium | reverse complement strand
GTCTACCAGGGCGAGGAAGTCGAAAGCCTCTACGAGAACGCGACGACCCGGGTCTTGGCCGCCTGAGGCGGTGCGAGGGGAAGAAGAGCGGGGAGGCAGCGCCTCCCCGAGCCCCTCCGTTTTTTTTGGGTTTGTGGGCTTCGGTTGCCAGCGGCCCAGTCTTACCAGAGCCGTCGCACGCCGTATTGGTCGAAGAGGGCCTCGTTCGATAACAGTAACAGGTCTCCTTCGATCGCCTGCGCGATCAGCATCCGATCGAAAGGATCCCTGTGAATGCCGGCGAGCCGGCCGGCGCGCTCGGCGTCGCGCAGGCTGATCGACAGCGGCTCGAAGCCCTGATCGGCGATACATCCGGCGATATCGGCGGCAATCGCTGCGGCACCGGGCAGCTTGCCGAGCCGGTGCTTGGTCGCGATTTCGAACGCCGAGGCGGCACTGACCAGCACCTCGTTCACCGGATTCTCGATCGCCTGTCGTGCGACGGTCGAGAGTTCCCGGCTACCCGCGAGCCACCACAAGAGCGCATGAGTGTCGAGGAGGAGGCGCATGCCAGTGATATCTGCCGAAGCGCTACTCCCAGGCAGCGAGTTCGGCTTCCGGCAACGATTCGAAGAAGCGCTCGTCGACACTGATCTGCCCGCGCATCGAGCCGAAGCGGCGTGTCGGCGCGGCTCGCTCGAAGGGCACGAGCCTCGCCACGGGCTTACCGCCCCGAGCGATGACTACCTCATCGCCTGTTTCGGCGTGAACGAGGAGGCGCGACAGGCGGGTCTTGGCCTCATGCACGTTCACAGTGATCGTCGTCATCGCCAGCAATTTCCCAGAAAAGAGCTAGCCATCATATTAGCTAACCGGCCGCCCGATGTCAAAGTCCAACTGCTGGCTCCCAGCACCGAAGCCAAGTAAGCGTGGGGCGTGGAGAGGCGCTGCCTCCCCACATCTTCCTCTTCTCCTCTTCAGGCCCCCTGCATCAGCCCCTGCATCAAGAGGCGGCGGGCCGGCGGCAGGCTGTCGAGGAGGCCCAGGGCGAGGCTGGAGGCTTGGCGGAAGGGGGGGAGGCTGCCCTTGACCAGCATGTTGAGGGTGTCGACGCCCCAAAAACGGGTCTTGACGTCGGTGTTGCGGGCGCTGGCGTAGGCGGCGAGCAGGGTGTCGTCGCCGGGGTCGCCCGGGTGGTCGGCGAGCAGGTTTGCCAGGGTCTGGACGTCGCGCAGCGAGAGGTTGAGGCCTTGCGCTCCGAGCGGGCTCATGACGTGGGCGGCTTCGCCGATCAGGGCGCGTCTGGGCGCTGTCAGCGCCTTGGCGAGCCTGGCGCGGATCGGGTAGGCGTGGCGGGCCGAGACGCTGCCGATTTCGCCGAGCCAGGGGGTGGCGTGCACGGCCATGGCGCTGAGGAAAGCCCTGTCGGTCATGGCGAGGCGCTCGGCCGACTTGGCGTCGGTATCGACCCAGACGAGGCTGGAGTTGCGGCCGGGGAGCGGGACCATGGTGAAGGGCCCTCCCCTCTTGTGCAGCTCGGTCGAGATGTTGCGGTGCGGCCTGGCGTGCGCGAAGCGGCAGACGATGGCGGTCTGGCCGCGGTCCTTCTCGGTGGTCGGGATGGCGGCGGTCTCGCGCACCACGGAGTTGCGGCCGTCGGCACCGATGACGAGCCGGGCGGCGAGCCGGTGCTGGCCGGCTCTGAGGATCAGCCGGTCGCGGGTCTCGACCACCGAGCTCAGTGCCGCATCGGCGCAGATGGTGATCTCCGGGGCGCGGCGGACGGCGGCGGCGAGGGTGGTGGCGAGGGAAGCGTTCGGGATGTTCCAGCCGAAGGCGTCGAGGCCGATCTCGGCCGCATCGAAGGTGATCGAGGGGGCGGCGGCATCCGCCATGTTGACGATGCGCAGGCGGTAGAGGGGCTCGGCGCCGAGGCCTGTCGGATCGAAGACGCCCAGGCGGGTCAAGAGCTCGATCGCCGGCTGCAGGAGTGCGGCGGTGCGGCCGTCGAGCGGCTGGTCGGGCACTCGGGTCGGCAGGGGGCCGGCGGAGAGCAGGGTCACGTTCCTGCCGGCCTTGGCGAGTGCCAGGGCCATGGCCATCCCGGTGATCCCGGCCCCGACCACGGCGATCTCGACTTCCTGCTCGTCCATCCCGGCTCCTTCGGCCTGTCGCTCCTGCTGCGAGAGTAGGCGGTGCCCCGGCCGCTGGCCACCGGTTGCGGCAATCGGCTCGGGGGCGGCCTTCGGTCGGCAGCGCCGTTGACAAGGTGGATGGCGCGGGACATCAAGCGGTATCGGGTTCGGTGTTGGGAAAACCGCTTGGAGAGCTGGCGCGCACAGCCTGCCGTGTTCTGGGCCTTCGTCCTGCCCGGCACCCTTTGGCTGCTGCTCTTCTTCTTCGTGCCCCTGGGCCTGATCTGGGTGCTCGCGTTCGGCGAGCGGGTGGGCCCGGTCCAGATCGACATCACCTGGACCTTCGCCAACTACCTCGCAGTGTTCGACCCGGTCTATGTCGGGCTCTTCTGGCGCTCGGTCTGGGTCGCCACCGTGGCCACCGTCATTGCGCTGGTCATGGGCCTGCCGGTGGCCTTGGCGGTGAGCTTCGCGCCCGAGCGGGTCAAGCCGATCCTATTGCTCCTGGTCATCCTGCCCTTTTGGACCAACATCCTGATCCGCACTTATGCGATGATCGCGGTGCTCAGGACCCGCGGCTTCGTCAATTTCGGCCTCGAATATCTCTGGCTCATGGGCAAGGCGTTCCTGCTGCCGTTCGGCCTCGACGAGATCGTCATGGGCGAGCGGTTCGAGCCGCTCTCGCTGCTCTACAACAACACGGCCGTGATCTTCGGCATCGTCTATGTCTACCTGCCGTTCATGGTCCTGCCGCTCTATGCGACGCTCGAGCGGCTCGACCGCTCGCTGCTCGAGGCGAGCCTGGATCTGGGGGCAGGGCAGATCCGCACCTTCTTCAGCATCATCGTGCCGTTGGCCAAGCCCGGCATCGTCTCCGGCATCATCCTGGTCTTCATCCCGGCCTTGGGCACTTTCCTGATCAGCGATCTCTTGGGCGGGACGGACAGCCTGCTGCTCGGCAACGTGATCGAGCGGCAGTTCAAGGCGGCCAATCACTGGCCCCTGGGCTCGGCCATGAGCTTCGTTTTGCTCTACGTCACGTTCGCCATCCTGGCGCTCCGGGCCTGGCTGATCTCGCGGGAGGAAGCCCGTGCTCGGGCGTAGCCCCCTCGGGCCCCTGGAGTACACCCGACGGCTCTGGCTGCGCTCGTGGCTCGCGGCCGTCTTCGTCTTTCTCTACGCGCCCATCGTCATCCTCGTCGTCTTCAGCTTCAACGACAGCCGGCGCAACATCGTCTGGCAGGGTTTCACCACCGAGTATTATGTGCGGGCGGCCGAGAACGCGTCGCTGATCGAGGCCTTCACCAACAGCCTGTTGATCGCCTTCGTCTCGACCATCCTTTCCACGATCATCGGCGCCCTTTTGGCGCTCGGCCTCTGGCGCTTCCGCTTTCCGGGGCGGGCGGCACTCGACGGGGCGGCGGCGCTGCCCATCGTCATCCCCGAGATCTGCATGGGCGTGGCGCTGCTCGTCTTCTTCAACCGCGTGGGCTGGCCCACGGCCATGCCCTGGCCGTTGAACCTGGCCCCCATCATCATCGGCCACGTCGCCTTCAGCTTTCCGTTCGTCGCCGTGGTGGTGCGCGCCCGGATGGCCGGTTTCGACCGGTCGCTCGAGGAGGCGTCGAAGGATCTGGGTGCCTCCGAGTGGCAGACCTTCTGGAACGTCACCGTGCCCTTCATGAAGCCCGGGCTGATCGCGGGCTCGCTTCTGGCGATGACGCTCTCGCTCGACGATTTCGTCATCACCTTCTTCACCAGCGGCCCCGGCACGCTGACCTTCCCGGTCCAAATCTATTCGATGGTCCGCTTCGGGGCGACGCCCGAGGTCAATGCGGCCTCCACCGTGCTGATCGCCGTCACCGTGCTGTTGACCGTCATCGCGGTGCGCTGGCAGCGGCCGGACAAGGAGGCGGCGAAGCTCGGATGAGAGAGAGCGATGCCCCGATCGTCGAGATCCAGAACGTCACCAAGGCTTTCGGCCGGCTGAAGGCCGTCAACGACGTCAGCCTCGCCATACCCAGAAACGCGTTCTTCGCGCTCTTGGGCCCTTCGGGCTGCGGCAAGACCACGCTGCTCCGCATGCTCGGCGGCTTCGAGCACAGCAGCACCGGGCGGATACTGATCGACGGCGAGGACATGGCCAGCATCCAGCCCAACCGCCGGCCGGTCAACATGGTCTTTCAGTCTTATGCCGTCTTCCCGCACATGACCGTGGCCGAGAACATCGCGTACGGGCTCAAGGTGACGGGCGTGCCCAGGGCCGAGATCGGCAGGCGGGTCACCGACGCGATCGCCATGGTCCGCCTCGACGGCATGGCCACCCGCCGGCCGGATCAGCTCTCGGGCGGCCAGCGGCAGCGGGTGGCGCTCGCCCGGGCGCTGGTCAAGCGGCCCAAGCTGCTGTTGCTCGACGAGCCGCTCTCGGCGCTCGACAAGAAGCTCAGGGGCGAGATGCAGCTGGAGCTGGTGCGCTTGCAGCACGAGGTCGGCATCACCTTCATCATCGTCACCCATGATCAGGAGGAAGCGCTCGGCATGGCATCCGAGATCGCGGTGATGCAGGAGGGCCGGATCCTGCAGGTGGCCCCGCCGCGGCAGCTCTACGAGCACCCGACCCGGCGGTTCGTCGCCGAGTTCATCGGTGCCTCGAACAGCTTTGCCTGCGAGGTTCTGGCGATCGAGGATGAGAACGCGCGGGTGACGAGCCCGCTCCTGGGCGAGCTCGTGGTCGAGCGGGCGGCACCGAAGGTGACGAGCGGTACCTTGATCATCCGGCCGGAGAAGGTGCGGATGGATTTCTCGAATCCGGCGCCGCAGCCGGGAGAGGCGCTGATCCGGGGCACGATCGACCAGATCGCCTATTTCGGCGACCTCTCGATCGTCTACCTGACCGCCGAGGACGGCAGCCGGCTGCAGTGCTCGCGCTACAACGTCAGCCGGATAGCCGCCCCGGACCCGGCCCCCGGGACCGCCTGCACGCTCGGGCTGCACCCGGAGGACCTGCTGCTGGTCGGCGACTGAGCTGTACGATGACGTGCAGCCTCGGCGAAAGTTCCGCCGCGCATTAACCGATTATTCAGCATGTTGCGCCTAGAGTCCGGTCCCAGGGCGATGCCGCCCGGGAGCGACGGGTTCGACGATGGCCAACCAGGTCCAGACAGTAGGGGTGGAGGACGGCGGCGCGGCGATGCCGCCCGTGCCGACGCTCGGCTGGTTCCGGTCGCAGCTCGAAAAGCTGGGCGTCGAGCGTATCCTGGTGCTCGCCGTGGTCATTCTGGCGCTGCTCGCACTCTTCGCCTTCATCGGCTTTCGCGCGATGGAGCCGCGCTACACCGTGCTCTATGCGGGCATGGCGCTCGACGACACGCGCAGCGTGGTGCAGCGGCTGGACGCGATGGGGGTCAGGCACCGGCTGTCGGCCCAGGGTGATGCGGTGCTGGTGCCGGCCGACCGGGTGCTGGAGCTGCGCATGGCGCTGGCATCCGACGGCATGCCCGGCGGTGGCGTCGTCGGCTACGAGATTTTCGATACCGCCGACAGTTTCGGCACCACCGAGTTCCTCTCCAACATCAATCTCAAGCGGGCGATGGAAGGCGAGCTCGCCCGCACCATCCAGAGCCTGCGCTCGGTGCGCACCGCCCGCGTCCATCTGGTCCAGCCGCGGCGCGAGCTGTT
>SLRI01000212.1 GCA_007131045.1 Rhodospirillales bacterium | reverse complement strand
TGGCCCGCGAGATCGCCGACTTGGCGGCCGGCGCCGATGCCGAGCGGATCGAGCAGCTCTGGGAGAAGCTCTGGTGGGCGCTGCACTACGGCGGCCGCGGCGGGCCTACCGTGCTCGCCCTCTCCGCCTTCGACACCGCCCTGTGGGACCTGAAGGCCAAGCGCGCCGGGCAGCCCTTGTGGCGGCTGCTCGGCGGCCATGACCGCCGGGTCACCTGTTATGCCGGCGGGATCGATCTCGACCTGCCCCTCGATGCGCTGCTCGCCCAGACCGACGGCAACCTCGAGCGCGGCTTTCGCGCCATCAAGATGAAGGTCGGCAGGCCCAATCTCGGCGAGGACGTCGAGCGCATCGCGGCGATGCGCCAGCATCTCGGCGACGGCTTTCCCCTGATGGTCGACGCCAACATGAAGTGGACGGTCGATCAGGCGATCCGGGCGGCCCGCGCCTTCCAGCCGTTCGATCTCACCTGGCTCGAGGAGCCGATCTCCCCGGATGATGTGGCCGGCCACGCCCGCGTCGTCCGCGAGGGCGGCCTGCCCGTCGCCGCCGGCGAGAATCTCCGCACTTTATGGGATTTTCGCCACCTCATCGCGTCCGGCGGCGTGACCTGGCCCGAGCCCGACGTCACCAATTGCGGTGGTGTCACCAGTTTCATGAAGATCTGCCACCTCGCCGAGGCCTTCAACCTGCCGGTCACCAGCCACGGCGCCCACGACGTCACCGTCCACCTACTCGCCGCCTGCCCCAACGGGCAGTTCCTCGAGGCGCACGGCTTCGGCCTCGAACGCTACATCGAGGAGCCGATGCGCATCGAGGACGGCATGGCGATCGCCCCGGACCGTCCGGGCCACGGGATCGTGTTCGACTGGGCGGGGCTGGCGACGCTGGCGGCCTCCTGAACCGCCGCAGTTCGGCTCAGCGGATGTCGAGATAGTCGAAGATCATCGCCGTGGCGCCGAAGCGGCGGCGCAGCGAGGGCCAGTCGACGATCTCGCGAGCCTGGACGATTTCGGGCAGCGGCCGGTCGTCGAGGACGAGGTCGGCGGTCATCTCCTCCAGGCTCAAGGCCCCGTCGCCGTCCTCGTCGTAGAGCAGCATCGCCCGCTCGATGCCGATCGTGTCGGCCAAGATGAAGCCGAGCTGCAGGGCGCGGCGGTCCTTGGGGTGCAGCTCGTCGGCGTGCTCTTCGGCCCAGACGCGCAGCCGCGCATCGAGTCTTTGGAACTCCTCGAGCTCGACCACGCCATCGTCGTTGGCATCGATCAGATCGAAGGCGCGCTCGGCACAACCGGTGGCCGGCCCCCGGGCGCAGTAGCCGGCGAGCTGGCGCACCACCCGGTCGAAGCCGACTTCGTCGGCCAAAGCCGGCGGCGCCGCCACGGTGAGGCAGGCTGCAACGGCAAGGCCGCCGAGCCGGGCGGTCCAGCGCCCGGTGCGGGTTTCAGGCGTCATCGGCGATCGCTTTGAGCTCATACAGCAACTCCAGAGCCGCACGTGGCGAAAGATGATCTGGATGCACTACCCCAAGGCGTTCCGCAAGTGCACTCAAATGCACAGGTACGGCCATGGGCTTGGCGCTCGAGGGGCGAGCGGCGGCGCGAAAGAGCGGCAGGTCGTCGGCAATCTCGGCGGGCGCCGCCCGGGCCTCGCCGGCCTCGAGCCGCTCGAGAACCGCCTGGGCCCGCTCCAGGACCGCGACCGGCAGGCCGGCCAGCCGCGCCACGTGCAGGCCATAAGAGCGGTCGGCGGAGCCCGGGATCACCTCGTGCAGGAAGACCACGTCGTCCTGCCACTCCTTGACCCGAACGGTGAACGCCCCGAGCGACGGCAGGGTCGCGGCCAGGGCGGTCAACTCGTGATAATGAGTGGCGAAGAGACCGCGGCAGCGGTTGACCTCGTGCAGGTGCTCGACCACCGCCCAGGCGAGCGAGAGGCCGTCATAGGTGGCCGTGCCCCGGCCGATCTCGTCGAGAATGACGAAGCTCTTTTCGCCCGCCTGGTTCAGGATGGTCGCGGTCTCGACCATCTCGACCATGAAGGTGGACTGGCCGCGGGCGAGGTCGTCGGCGGCCCCCACCCGGCTGAACAGCTTGTCGACGAGCCCGAGCGTGGCCCGCTTGGCCGGGACGTAGCTGCCCATTTGGGCAAGGATGACGAGCAGCGCGTTCTGCCGCAAGAACGTGCTCTTGCCCGCCATGTTGGGGCCGGTCAGCAGCCAGAGGCGCTCTTCGGCCTCGAGCCTGCAGTCGTTGGCGACGAAGCGCTGGCGCTCGCTCTGCAGCGCCGCCTCGACCACCGGATGGCGGCCGCCCTGGACCGCGAAATCGACGCCCTCGGTGAGGACTGGGGCGGCCCAGTCGGCCTCGACGGCGAGCTCGGCCAAGGCGGCCGCGACGTCGATCTCGGCCAGCGCCCGGGCGGTAGCCGAGACGGCCTCGCCCTGCGCCAGGACGGCCTCCCGCAGCTCCTCGAAGAGCCGAAGCTCGAGCGCCAGCGCCTGCTCGGCCGCAGCGCTCAACTTGCCCTCGAGCTCTTGCAGCTCAGGGGTCGCGAAGCGGCTGGCATGGACCATGCCCTGCCGGCGCTGGAAGCTCTCCGGCACCTTCTTCGAGTGCGTCGCGGTCACCTCGATGAAGTAGCCCAGCATGTTGTTGTGGCGGATCTTCAAGGACGGAATGCCGTTCTCGTCGCGGTAGCGGGTCTCGAGCGCGGCGATGTGGCGGCGGCCCTGGTCACGCAGCGCCCTGAGCTCGTCCAGCTCGGCCACGGCCCCAGGCTTGATGAAGCCGCCGTCGCGGGCGAGATGCGGCGGGTCCTGCTCGAGCAGGGCATCGAGGCGCTCGACGAGCGCGCTCGGGTCGCCGATCCGGGCGGCGAGGCCGGCCAGCGCCGGCTCGCGGACCCGGAGCCCGGCGGCGAGCGTGCGAGCGGCGGCGAGGCCCGTCGCGAGGGCCCGGAGATCGCGCGGCCCGCCCCGGCCGAGGACGAGCCGCGAGAGCGCTCGGGCGATGTCCGGAACCCCCTTCAGCCGTTCGCGGCAGGCCTCGCGGGCGGCGCTGTCGGCAACGAAACCGGTGACCTCGGCGAGCCGGGCCCGGATCGGCCCGAGGCTGGCCAAGGGCGCGGCCAGACGCTCGGCGAGCAGGCGGGCGCCGGCACCCGTGCGGGTCCGGTCGATGGTGGCGAGCAGCGAGCCCTGCCGCTTGCCGTCGAGGCTGCTCAGCAACTCGAGATTGCGGCGGGTGGCGGGATCGATCCTGAGGCACGCCCTGGGCTCGATCCGTTGCGGGCGGTCGAGGCGCGGCAGGAGGCCCTTCTGGGTCTGCCCGAGATAGTCGAGAATGGCGCCGGCGGCGGCGATCTCCGCCCGCTCGAAGCGGCCGAAGGCTTCGAGCGTCTTCACCCCGTACTGGCGCTCGAGGCGGTTGCCCGCGGCGATGCTGTCGAAGGAGGCCTGCTCGAGGATCGTCAGCCGGTCGCGCCAGGCGGCCAGCATCGGCGCGACCGCCGGGGCTTCGGCGAGCGCCCGGCCGATCAGGATCTCGCAGGGCTCGAGCCGGGCCAAGAGCGGGCCGAGATCGCCCGGCGCCGCGACCTCGGTCTGAAAGCTGCCCGTGGTGATGTCGACCCAGGCCACCGCATGCGCCTCACCGACCGCGGCGATCGCGGCTAGGTAGTTGTTCCGCCTGGCATCGAGCAGGCTCTCCTCGGTCAGCGTGCCGGGGGTGACGATGCGCACCACCTCGCGCTTCACCACACTCTTTGCGCCGCGCTTCTTGGCCTCGGCCGGGTCCTCCGTCTGCTCGCAGATCGCGACCTTGAAGCCCGCCTTGATCAGGCGCTCGAGGTAGGTCTCGGCCGCGTGCACCGGCACACCACACATCGGGATGTCCTGGCCCGCGTGCTGGCCACGCTTGGTCAGCGCGATGTCGAGGGCAGGGGCGGCCAATTCGGCGTCCTCGAAGAACAGCTCGTAGAAATCGCCCATGCGGAAGAACAGCAGGCTGCCCGGATGCGCTGCCTTGGTCGCCTGGTACTGGGCGATCATCGGGCTGACCCGATCAGTGGGCGGGCTGACCCGATCCGCCCGGGGGTCGGCCGGGGCACGGCTCGCGCGTGAGGTGTCCGAAAGCGCCATCAACAACCTATAGTTGAAATTCTTGTTGCAGCGCTCGCCCTTTTTCCTATCATTCGCAGCGGGGATACGAGGCGCGTCGATGCATCGTCATGGACGCCATTATCGTCGAGGTCGGCCACGCGGTCGAGCGGCGAACGCACGGGGCAGCAACGGGCCGGGGCGCATCGCCGGCTCGACGAGACGTGGAGGCGAAAAGGCCGGCATGACGCTGAGGGACAGCATCGCACGACGCACGAGCGACGGCCGCGGGGCCGGAGCGGCCGCATGGTAGGCCCGAAGCCGAACTGCGAGGCCTTCTTGAAGGACCAGGTGCCGAACGGCTGGCGGACGGCCGTCGGTCATTCGCAGAGACTGGCCACCCGGCTGCAGTTCCTGCCCTGGTACGACCGGGCGCGACTGCTGGACGACTTCATCTGGGGCGAGGCGCGCCGCCTGCTCTCCAACGACGAGATCACGGCGGTGATCAACCGCCAGCCCTACACGCTGGCGACCAGCCACGCGATCCTCGAATACACCACCATGTGCAGCGCGGTGATGACCTCGATCCTGATCCTCTTGGCCGAGCGGGAGGAGGCGGGGTGCGCGCATCATGCCCTGGTCCTCCTGGTCTCGCGCGACACCGAGCACCAGGAAGCCGGGATCGAGTGGGTGCGCCAGGGCGGCTTTTCCAGCCTGCAGGCGGAGATGACCGCGCTGCCGGGCTTCGCCTTTCTCTATCTCGCGGTCTACCCCAACGACTCGGCCGAGAGCTTCATGGCGCGGGACGCGTTCTGGACGGCGATGCTCGGCTACTGAGGACCAGCCGCACCGGCGCGAAGCTCCGCCGATGGTGGACGCAAGCGCCCAATGCCTCGAGCGCCGCGCGGTGCGCCGCCGTGGCGTAGCCGGCATGCCGCTCGAAGCCGTAGCCCGGGTGCCGGGCACCGAGGCGGGCCAACAGCCGATCGCGGACCACCTTGGCGAGGATCGAGGCAGCGCCGATCTCCGGCTCGAGACCGTCGCCGCCGATGATGCAACGACAGGGCCAGCCGAGGTCGGGGTCGAGATGCCCGTCGACCAGGATCTCGAAAGCCGTGCCACCGAGCTGCCGCGCCAGGCGGCGCATCGCCCGGCGCATCGCGAGATGGCTGGCAGCGAGGATGTTGAGCCGATCGATCTCGGCGACCGAGGCTGCACCGAGCGACCAGATCGCATGGCTGCGGATCAGCAGCGCCAGCCGCTCGCGTTCGGTCACCTCGATGCATTTCGAATCGCCGAGACCCGGAATCGGCTCGGGCAGATGAACGGCAGCGGCCAGCACCGGCCCGGCGAGCGGGCCGCGGCCGACCTCGTCGATGCCGATGCGCAGCACCGGTCGAGCTCAGCGCTCGGCCGGCCAGCCGGTGACCACTCGGATCTCGCCGACCTCCTCGCCTGCATGGTTGCGCAGCGTGGGATTGGCGAAGCTCTCCAGCGCATCCAGGGCGCCGTCGTCCAGGACACCCAACGCATCCAGAGCGGCGATCAGCGCCGGCCCGGCGGCCCGGGCGTTGCCGTCCTCGACCTTGAGGCCGAGCCCGAGGCCCAATTCCGGCAGGGCCGCCCAGAAAACCCCCTCGGCGCCGGTCTTGACCAGGACGTGCGGGGCCGCCTGCATCAGCTCGCTGCAGAGCC
>SLRI01000061.1 GCA_007131045.1 Rhodospirillales bacterium | reverse complement strand
CGAGCACGGTTTCGTCTGCCGACGGCTTTTGCCGGCAGATCGTTTTGCGCTAGATTACGCTCTCGAGCACGGGGCTTTCGCGGGGGCGGGCAGCAGATGAGCGGGAACGGCCGATGTCGTTGAGGGAACGCCTGGCAACGGCGTTGCGCAAGACCAAGGATCCCAACTGCGCCCAGACCTTGCGCCTGGTGATGGCTGCCTTGAAGGAGCGGGATCACTGCGCCCGTGAGGCCGGGGTCGCCGAGGAGCTGGACGACGCGGCGATCGAGGCGATGCTGCGCGACATGGTCGCCCAGCGCGAGATCGACATCGCCCGCTGCGAGGAGGCCGCCCGGGTCGAGGACGCCGAGCAGGAGGCGGCCGAGATCGCCGTGCTGCAGCGGTTCCTGCCGCAGCGGATGAGCGATCAGGAAATCGAGGGCGCGGTCGACGAGATGATCGACACGGTCGATGCCAAGCGCCTCAAGGACACCGGAAGGGTGATCGCCGCCTTGAAGGAGCGCTACTACGGCGAGATGGATTTCGCCCGCGCCAAGCGGCTGGTCTGCCGCAAGCTCGGTTGAGAGCCGGGCAGGTGCAGGGCGGGGTGAACCGGGGCGGTGACGGCGGGCTCGAGGCCTTCAAGGCCCGGCTGCCGATCGTCGACATCGTCGCCCGCCACGTCCGGCTCATCCGCCGCGGCAACCGCCACCAGGGCCTCTGCCCCTTCCACCAGGAGAAGAGCCCGTCCTTCTACGTCTTCGAGGACCAGGGCAACTACCACTGCTTCGGCTGCGGCGCGCACGGCACCGCGATCGACTTCATCATGAACATCGAGGGTCTGCCGTTCGCCGAGGCGCTGCGCCGGCTGGCCGACCTGACCGGCATCCCGGCACCGGTGCGCGACCCGGCGGCGGCCGAGGCCCGGCGCGAGCGGATCGACCCGCTCCTGGCGGCCAACGAGAAGGCGGCTGCCTGGTTTCGCCGGCAGCTCGGCACCGGCAGCAGGGCCCGGGACTATCTGGCCGAGCGCGGCGTGCCGGCCGAGCTGCAGGAGCGCTTCGGCCTCGGCTACGCGCCCGAGGACCGCCACGGGCTGATCACCGCACTCGAAGCCCAGGGCATCCCGGTCGAGGCCCAGGTCGAGGCCGGGCTCGCCATCCGCCCCGAGGACGGCAGCCGGGCCTTCGCCCGGTTTCGCCACCGGCTGATGTTCCCGATCAAGGACGCCCGCGGCCGGCTGGTGGGCTTCGGCGGGCGGGCGCTGGGCGACGCCAAGGCCAAGTATTTGAATACCCCGGAGACCCCGCTCTTTTTGAAGGGCAGCCTGCTCTACGGCCTCGATCTCGCCATGCAGCCGGCGCGCGAGGCCAAGGAGATCTTCCTCGTCGAGGGCTATCTCGACGTCATCGCGATGCACGAGGCGGGCTTCACCAACACCGTGGCCCCCTTGGGCACGGCCGTCGGCGAGGCGCAGCTCGAGCTCTTGTGGCGCTACAGCGAGGAGCCTTATGTCTGCCTCGACGGTGATGCCGCGGGGCTGGCAGCGGCGCTGCGCATGGTCCGCCGAGCTTTGCCGGTGATCAAGGGCGGGCAGACGCTCCGCTTCGTGGTCCTCCCGGCAGGCGAGGATCCGGACAGCCTGCTGCACGGCCGGGGCCGCGAGGCGATGCTCGATTTGGTCCGAAGTGCGGTGCCGCTCTCGATGATGATCTGGCAGGCCGAGCACCAGAGCATGCCGGCAGAGACGCCGGAGCAGCTCGCCGGGCTGCGCCGCCGACTACTGGAGTATGTCCGGCTGACCGGCGACCCCGGCCTGCGCGACGGGCTCAAGGCCCGGTTCGACGATCTCGTCTACGGGCTCAGGCGCGGCCTCGGCGGCAAGCGATTCGGGGCCAGCAGCCCGGCTGCGGGGCCTCGCGGTGCCGCGGCCCGCCGCGATCGGGCTACCAGAACCCGGGATCGGGGAGCCGGAGCCTGGGAGGGCACCGGGCGGGCAGAGCTCAAGGCCTCGATCCAGAACACCGAGCGGCATCCCTTCCTCGTCCTGCTCGGCGCCTTTCTCGACCAGCCGGCGCTGCTGGAGCGCTTTGCCGAGGAGGTCGACGGCTTCGTCCTCGAGCGGCCGCTGGACGAGGCCCGGCGCGAGGTCTTGAACTGGCTGGCGGCGAGCGCCCATCTTGACGCGGTGAGCCTCGATAGCCACCTCACCTCGTACGGTTTCGGCAGGCTGATGGCCGAGGCGCGCACGTCTTACAAGGGTGTGTCCCGGGTTTCGGCCGATGTCGGTGTGCCGCTGGAGGCCGAACTGGCGTCGATGCTCACCGAGCACCGAAGGCGGCGCGCGGCGGCGATCGAGCGAGAGGCTTCGGCCAGCGCGTCGAGTGGTCAGGACGTCGATCTGTTGGCGTGGAAACGTCTCGATCGCGTGCTGAACGGCGGCTCGGACGAGGATTGAGACGGTCGTCTCCGGCGCGCCGATTGTCCGGCGGCATATAGGGTGCGGCCAGTGTTGTGGATAGGTGACACCGATCGAGCGATATCTCGAACTAGCGACAGAACAGATGGCGCGCTCGCCGGTGGCGAAGCGGGCCTCGTTGTCGTCTGGTCGAGCGATGTCACCTTGTCGATGCCTGGTCGTCGAGTGGCGCCGGGTCGCCCGATGGCCCGGGTGGCTCGGTGGCACGATCGAGAATTTTGTCGAGCAGCCGCTCGCGGCGCGGCGAATGCCGCCGGGAGCGGCCGTTTTCCGGAACAGACGATCGCGAGGGGGCGGCGATGCGCCGCGCCTCGTGTTCGTCGTGCCGAGTTCGAACTGGCGCTCGGGTGATGCGGGATCATCCGACGTCGTGAAGGTGGAGTGAGGGTGCATGGCGAAGGCCGCGGTTACCACTAAGCCCAAGGGCAAGGACGACACCGGCAGCTCGCTGGAGGCGTTGCTGGCGTCCGCGTCGTCCTTGCGGCGGTTGGTGACGCAAGCCAAGGGGCGTGGCTCGATCACTCTCGATCAGCTGAACGCGGCACTGCCGCCCGAGACCAACCCCGAGCAGATCGACGAGCTGATCTCCGGCCTCGAAGCGCGCGGCATCGGCGTGCTGCGCGACGAGGCGACCGAGGCCCAGCCGCCGGCCGAGACCACCCCGGCCAACGAGAACGAGCAGCCGGAAGCCGAGGCCGAGGAGGAGACCGAAGGTACGGCCCAGGTCATCGGCGACGAGGATCTCGGCCGCACCGACGACCCCGTGCGCATGTATCTGCGCGAGATGGGCACGATCGAGCTGCTCTCCCGCGAGGGCGAGATCGAGATCGCCAAGCGCATCGAGGCCGGCCGCAACATGGTCCTCGAGGCCCTCTGCGAGAGCCCCTTGACCATGCGCGCCGTGATCGGCTGGCGCGATGCCATCCGCGACGGCCGCGTGCTGCTGCGCGACATCATCGACCTCGACGCCACCAACGATGCCGGCTTCAACCCCGAGGCCGAGGCCGGCAACCCGGCAGCGGCGGTGGCGAAACCGGCAGCGAAACCGACCGCGGGCCCTGCTGCCAGCGACACGGCGGCCACGGGCGACGGCGCGGCGGCGGCCGAACCGGGCGCCGAGCCCGTCAATGCCGAGGGGGCCGAGGGGGCCGAGGGCGCCGAGCCCGTCAAGGCCGAAGGGGCCGAGACCGAGGAGGAGGATTTCGACGACGACACGCTCTCGCTCTCCGCCATGGAGGAGAAGCTGAGGGAGGGTGTCCTCGAGACCTTCGACCGGATCGCCGACGCCTATGCGGCTTTGCGCGAGCTGCAGGACGAACGGCTGTCCACCCTGCAGGCGGCCGAGACCGTCGATGCCGAGCTCGACCGCCGCTACGAGGCGGCGCGGCAAGAGGTCGTCGAGCTGATGGCCCAGGTCCAGCTCAACAACAGCCGGGTCGAAGCCCTGGTCGAGCAGCTGTTCGACATGAACAAGCTGCTGCAGGGCCTCGAGGGCAAGATGATGCGCATGGCCGTCGGCAGCCGGATCAGCCGCGAGGTCTTCATCGCCGAATACATGGGCAACGAGCTCGACCCCGAGTGGATGACCCGCGTCGCAGGCCTCAAGGGCAAGGGCTGGGCCGACTTCATCTCCAAGAACTTCGAGGAGATCGAGAACCTCAGGGCCGACATCTCGGCCATCGCCGAGGAGACCGGCCTCAAGATCGCCGAGTTCCGGCGCATCGTCGCCAAGGTGCAAAAAGGCGAGCGCGACGCCGGCAGGGCCAAGAAGGAGATGGTCGAGGCCAATCTCCGCCTGGTGATCTCCATCGCCAAGAAATACACCAACCGCGGCCTGCAGTTCCTCGACCTCATCCAGGAAGGCAATATCGGCCTGATGAAGGCGGTCGACAAATTCGAGTACCGCCGCGGCTACAAGTTCTCGACTTATGCGACTTGGTGGATCCGCCAGGCGATCACCCGCTCGATCGCCGATCAGGCCCGCACCATCCGCATCCCCGTCCACATGATCGAGACGATCAACAAGCTGGTCCGCGCCTCGCGCCAGATGCTGCACGAGTACGGCCGCGAGCCGACCCCGGAAGAGCTCGCCCACAAGCTCAACATGCCGCTCGACAAGGTCCGCAAGGTCCTGAAGATCGCGAAAGAGCCGATCAGCCTCGAAACCCCGATCGGCGACGAGGAGGACAGCCACCTCGGCGACTTCATCGAGGACAAGAACGCCGTCCAGCCGCTCGAAGCCGCCACGCTGGCCAACCTCCGCGACGCCACCACCCGCGTGCTGGCTACCCTCACCCCCAGGGAAGAACGCGTGCTCCGCATGCGCTTCGGCATCGGCATGAACACCGACCACACGCTCGAAGAGGTCGGCCAACAGTTCAGCGTGACGCGCGAGCGGATCAGGCAGATCGAGGCGAAGGCGCTGAGGAAGCTCAAGCACCCGAGCCGGTCGCGGAAGCTCAGGAGCTTTTTGGATACCTGAGGACAAGAAAAGCGGGGAGGATGATCCTCCCCGCGCCCCTCCGGACCCTCCCAGGGAGCGCATACAGGGGCAAGGGCGCACAGTCCCGAGCCCGGTCGCCACGGATCCTGGTACTCTTGAACGGTCGGCAACTATTAAACGAACATATTGGACCACACGAGGCGGCGCTAGTAGTGCGCGGTCCAGTAGCGCCAATCGTTAGAAGGACTAATCGCGAAGTGTTCTTCTTTCGTTCCGAAGGTAGTCCGGAAGTGAGCTCTCGTCTACAGCCCGTGCTTTCGACAGCTGAGCACGGCTCAATCCGCGAGTGTCTTGAAGTATCGCTCCCCCGAGGTTCGTATTGTCGAGGTTGGCGTTCGTCAGGTTCGCATGTCTCAGATCGGCTTGCACCAGGTCGACTTCAGCCAAGTTAGTGCCGGTGAGATCTGCATATTTCAGATTTGCTAGGCTAAGATCCGAACGAAAAAAGTTGGCGCCGGCAAGATTTGCAAACATGAAGTTAGCGTCCACGATGGTATATGAACGCGAGTGTCGAGGAGCCGATTCACCTTGCTCGCTTGTCTTTACATAAATGTTTTGTTTTCGGAGATCGATGCCCCAAAGGCACTTCGCGAACACGATTCGCGACAGCGGCATCAGAGCGAAGCGCCGAAAAAGGTCCCATGCGCTGGTTCGCTTATCAAATTCTAGGTCGGGCCATTCTGGCGACCACTGCACTTTTGCTTGACGTTCGTCGATAGGCCAATCTTCTGTGATTTTGAGCCCTTTGCATGGCCGTTCCGGCTGGTCTGGGCCGTCCTCGGGGAGCGTTTTTTCGCGGGGAATGACGTCTAGATTCGGCTACGTCATGGTATTTCGTCCGTTTTGCCGATCATCGG
>SLRI01000682.1 GCA_007131045.1 Rhodospirillales bacterium | reverse complement strand
AGACTCCAGCCGAACCAGAAGCTCAAGGACGCCAGGATCGGCTATGTGATGCAACACCCCTCGGTCTTCCCGGAGATGACGGTCGAGGAGAACCTGGTGATGGGCGGCTATCCGCTGGCATCGCCGAGAAAGGCCAAGGCGGCGGCAGAGCGCGTGCTGGGGGCCTATCCGCGGCTGGCGGCCAGGCGGCGCAACCGGGCGGAGACCCTCTCCGGCGGCGAGCGGCGGCTCTTGGAGATCGGCCGTGCGCTGGTCATGGAGCCGGAGGTGCTGCTGGTCGACGAGCCCTCGATCGGTCTCGAGCCGCGCTTCATCGAGATGGTCTTCGAGCTTCTGGGCGAACTCCAGACGGTGCACGGCAAGACCATCATCATGGTCGAGCAGAACGCGAAGAAGGGGCTGGAGTTCGCCGATCTCGGCTATGTCCTGGTGGCGGGCGAACTCGCCATGGCCGGGCGGGGCAAGGATCTCCTGGCCGATCCCAGGGTCGGCCGGCTTTTCCTCGGCGGCTAGTACAGCAACGCGATCAGTCGACGGGCCGTTCGGGATCGACGACGTTCTTTCGGCCGTCGATCAGCATCGGGTAGGGCGAGCCGCTGACCGTCCAGAAGCGGCGCTCGTCCATGGCCCGGCTCTGGAACGACAGCAAGACCCCGGTGAGCTCCCAGCCCATCCGCGGCAGCATCGCCCACGAGTTCGCGTTGTTGGCATCCAGGATCGAGTAGGAGTGCCGAAAGCCCCGGCTTTGCGCGTAGGCCAGCATCTTGCTGTGGATCGCCGCTGCGATCCGATTGCCGCGCCATTCGGGTGCGGCGTACGCGTCGGTCATGTAGATGTCACCGTCCTCGACCCGAATGTCGGCCCATGACCAGGCCGTCCCGAAGCGCATCCAGTCCGTGGCGACGATGCGCCCGTCGATGCGCCCGACGAAGCACTGGTCGCCACGTCTGAGACGGTTGCGATAGATCTCGACCCGATCGGCATCTTCGTCCTCGAGAGCCGCCATCTCCTCGACATCGGCCTCGACGGCACGGCTGACGGTGACCGGCACCCTCGCCTGCTGCGGCACGAACGGTTTTTGCAGGTCACGCCGATAGATGAAGATCAGGCGGGACTGGCCGAACCAGCCGAGCAGCCAAGTCAGGATGTTCAGCAGCCTGAGATGGAACACGCCGTGGCGCAGCCACTGGAACGGCCGCACCAGGCTGCGCCGCACGAGCCTGCCCAGCGGGATGACGGGCTCTATCTTCGCCTCGTCCTCGAGCGCCCGCAGGAGTTGCAGCGGATAGACCGAGCCGAAGATCAGCCAGAGTTGGGGCTTGGCCGTTCGCCAGCCGGCGAGGAGCAGGACGGCACCGGTGACGGTCCAGCCCGCGGCGACCGCCGCGTCGAGCGGCTGCTGTCGCTCGGCGTCGAGAACACGAAACGCCCTTTTGGCACCGAGTTCGCGCGCCCGACGCAGCATTGCTCGCTCGAGGCCGAGAGCGAGCGCCGACCCTGCCGGTGTCGCTGCCACGCCCCGCTCGGCCAGGAGAATGTCCGGTGCATCGGCCTTGGCGATGCCCAGCTCCAGCTTGGCCATTCGTTGGCAAAGCCAGCCGTAGCCGACGAGTGCATCCCCGGATTCGGCCACGATGCAGAGCTGTCGCTCGCGCCAGCGTCGATCGAGCAGTGCCCGGTCGGTCGCCTCCGGCGCCAGCGCCTCGAGCTCCGCGGCTCGTTCGGGTTCGGCGGGCACGAAGCGGACGTCGCCCGTCGTCAGTGGCGCAGCCTCGTCACCCGGCTCCGGAACGTTCTTGCGACAGACCGCACAGAGCCGGGCCTTCGGCAGGATGGCGAGGGAGAGCCGCAGCAGGCGCAGGCCACGCATCGAGGATCCAGGTGGAGAAGGCGGTTGCGTCGAAGGTCGCGTAGCGTGGGTCGGCCGGCGCTTCCAGGGAGCCCAGCGTCCTCCCACACCCCGAAATGCAGCGATGCGCATCATGGTAGCATCCAAACGGCCGAAGGCGGTCAGTCGGCGGGACCCAAGGCCGGGTCGACACGTGCTCGGCCGCGTGGCTGGTCGAGCAGCATCGGGTAGGGCCTGCCCTTGATGCACCAGAAGCGCTCCCTGCCGCCTTCAGACTCGAACGAGACGACCGCGCCGGAGAGCTCCCAGCCGACCCGCGGCATGGTGATCCAGGAATTGCTGTTGCGCGCCATCAGGATCGAATAGGAGGCCTTGAATCCCTGCTCCTTGGCGTAGCGCAGCATGGCGGCGTTCATCGCCGGGTGGATGCGCTTGCCGCGGTATTCGGGAATGGTATAGCCGTCGGTCATGTAGATCTCGTCATCGGCGATGCGGATTTCGGTGAACGACCAGGCGGCTTTCAGCCGGATCCAGTTGCAGGCGACGATCCGGCCGTCGATCCGGGCGATGAAGCACTGGTCGCCGCGGTGCAAGCGCTCGCGGTAGACGGGCACGCAATCGCTGTCGTCTTCGGGGTCGAGGCCGGCGATCTCCTCGACGTCTTCCGGCACGGCCCGGCTGATGGTGATCGGCACCAGGGCGTCCCAGTGCGGGATGGGTTTGGCGAGATCGCGGCGGCAGACGAAGATCAGTCGTGCATGGCCGAACCAGGAAAGGCACCAGGTGCCGAGACGAAGCAACTGCAGGTGGAAGACGCCGTGGCGCAGCCACTGGAACGGGCGTGCCAGCGTGCGCCGCACCAGCTTGGCAAAGGGGATGACGGGCTCTGCGTCGGCCTCGTCCTCGAGCGCCTGCAAGAGCTGCAGCGGGTAGACATTGCCGAGGGTGAGCCAGAGCCTGGGCTTGTTGCTGCGCCAGCCGCGCAGGAGGAAGGCGGTGCCGGTGACGGTCCAGCCGGCAGCGATCGCCGCGTCGACCCCGTGGCGCTTTTCGGCCTCGAGGATACGAAACGCCCGGGTCGCACCCTGCTCGCGCGCGAGGCCCAGCATCGCCCGCTCGAGCGCTTCATCGAGGCCCGGTACTCCCGGCGTCGGCGCCACGACCCGTTCGCTGAGGAAGATGTCCGACGCGTCGGTCTTGGCGAGGCCCATCTCCAGCATCGCCATGCGCCGGCAGAGCCAGCCGTAGCCGAGGAGATGGTCGCCCGCCTCGGCGACCACGCAGAGCTGTCGCTCACGCCAGCGTCGATCGAGCATCGCCCGATCGGCCGCCGCCGCTTCCGCAAGTGCGTCCAGTTCCGCGGCCCGTTCCGGCTCGGCGAGCACGAAGTCGACCGCGGCTGCCGCCGGCGTCGTCGTCTGGTCGGGCTGATCGTGGATCGACTTACGACAGACCGCATGCAGCTCGACTTTGGGCAGAATGGCGGCGCAGAGCTGCAGCAGGCGTAAACCGAGCATCGGGGTCCGGATCAACGAGGGACGGAGACGGTTTTCAGGTTGCCTGCATCGGCTTTCTCATCCAAGGCGGATGAAGGCCCCATGACTATCGAAATGCAGCGAGATGCATCATGGTGCCATCGAGCAGCACGATTCCCCGCTCCGCTGCGCGCTCGGCGTCGATCGAGCGCCCGCATCACTTCCGCTACTACTGGGACGGCAGCCGCATCACCTCGGCGCGGAAAATCACGAGTGGCAGGGCGATCTCGATGCTCTGACCCGGTCGTGGCATCCGGCGCCGAGTAACGGATGGGCCCAGGAAGACGTGCCTTCCCGGCTTTCTTTCCCCCTTTTCCTGCCACATCGGCTGCGCGGGTCGTCGATGCCCCGGGGCAGACGCTCTTCGGGATCTCGTTGCTGTTGTGCTCGGTCCGGGTGTCGACGACGGCGGGCTACCCCGAAGGACCGGAGGGGCTCACGGGGAGGCGTGCCTCCCCGTTTTTTCTTGTCTCGCTTCCACGCGCACGGAACGTCCGCCGCCGTCGCGATCTTGCTCGTTCACACGGAACGCCAGGGGAAGGCGATCATGGCCAATCTCGGACGATTGCTGGAAATGTTGTTGGCGACGCGGATGGTGGGGCGGGGCAAGTTCGGCTCGTCTGGCGGCGCGGGTCGATACGGCTGGGGTTGGCCGGCTTGGTCGCGAACCAAGCTGCGACGGCCGGGCTTTGGCAGCACGGCGGTCTTGCTGAAACTCGTCAGGTGACGGCGGGCGCATCCGGAGGCAGGCCGCGCGGCAGTTCGCTAACGCCGTCGGCCTCGATCCGCACGATGCGGTCGGCGCCGCTCATCATTTCGGGGCGGTGGGCGACGCTGATTCGGGTGAGGTCGAGGGTGCGCAGGCGCTGGTTGATCAGCCGCTCGGTCGCCACGTCGAGATGGGCGGTGCCCTCGTCGAGGACCAGCACCTTGGGGCGGCGGTAGAGCGCCCGGGCGAGCAGCAAGCGCTGCTTCTGGCCGCCCGAGAGGCTACTGCCCATGTCGCCGATCAGACTGTTGTAGCCCATCGACATCGCGCTGATCTCGTCGTGGATGCAGGCGATCTCGGCGCATTCGACCATGCGGGCCTCGTCGACCGTGGCGTCGAAGAAGCTGATGTTCTCGGCGATCGAGCCCGAAAGGAGCTGGTCGTCCTGCATCGTGCCCCTTCTCGACCGGGTTCAGCGCTATGTCGGCCAGGCGCTCGAGGTGCAGGCCGAGCAGCAGGAACTCGATCAGCCGCTCGACCAACAGTACCGTCTTGTCGATGAAGTGCCGCTTGTAGGCCATGAAGGCGAAGATCAGGCCGACGGTCAGATGGCCGGCGAGGGCGAGTGTGGCCGCGAGGTAGACGATGACGATTTGCCGAGGACGATGTCGGCGGTCAGCAGCATGTCCGGCTGCAGCGGAATTTGCTTGCCGTAGGCCTCGACATCGGGCCGGTCGAGGTCGACCGTGACCAGGTAGGAGGGCTCGGTCAGCGCCACCGGCACGGCGATTTCGCCCTGGTTGACGATGGTGCGCGAGACGCTGGCGATCCTGCCGCCGTAGACCCCGTAGCTCTGGTACGGGAAGGCGTCGTAGAGCAGCCGGACCTCTTGGCCGATCTCGAGAAATCCGATGGCGCGGGTCGGCACGAACAGCCGCGCCTGCATCCGGTCGTCCTCGTCGACGATCTCCATCTGCAGGTGGCGCGGGTCGGCGGTCCGGCCGACCGTCGCCTGGAGCGTGGTGATGCGGCCGTCGATGGGTGCGACGACGGTATAGCCGTGCCGTCCCTGGTTCTGCGCGATCTGCTGCTCGACCTGGGAGAGCTCCTTCCAGTGGACTTGCAGCTGCTCGTCCAGCACGAAGGGCAGCTGGTCGAGCGCATGTCGGGCAGCAGCCCGATCCCGGCGAAGCTCGGCCGCCCGCCGCTCCAGCTCGCTCTGGTTCTGCTGCTGCTGCAGGTGCGCCTCCTCACGGCGCCGATGCTCCGCTGCCGTCAGTACCCCCCTTTCGACCAGTTGCCCCGCCGAGGCGAAATCTGCTTCGAACAGCGCCACGCGCTGCTCCTGGAACCCGATCTGCTGCTCGACGTGGCGGATCTCGGCGCCCAGGCCGTCCAGCAGATCGCCCAGCCGCGCCGCTTCGTGCCGCGAAAGCTCCTCCTGTGCTGCGATCCGCTGATGCAGGCGGTCCCGCTGACGGGCCAAGCTCTCCTCGACCGCCGCCTCGACACTGTCCACTTCGCTGGTGAACCGCCGGGTCGTCACCGTGAAGAACGGCCCCGACCACGCACCGCCGCCACCTACCGCCAGCACCCAGACCGCCACCATCCCGAAGGACCGGAGGGGTCGTCTGGGAGGTGTGCCTTGCCGTTTTTCTTGCCTCGCCTCCGCGCCCACGGAACGTCCGCCGCCGTCGCGAGTTTGCTTCTTCACACGGACCGTGAGGGGAAGGCGATCATGGCCAATCTCGGACGATTGCTGGGGATGT
>SLRI01000623.1 GCA_007131045.1 Rhodospirillales bacterium | reverse complement strand
TGGCGGTCGAGCAGAGGATGCGGTCGGGCAGCCAGCCCTGTTCGGCGATCAGCCTGCCCATCTTCTCGGCGGCGGCGATGCCGCGCGGGGCCAGGCCGCGGTCGTGGTCGTCGATCTCCGGCTGGTCCCAGCGGGATTTGGCGTGGCGCAGGACGAGAAGCTCGCGCATGATGCTCCCATTCGCTTTTCTTGCGGCCTGATGCCGTTGGATCGGGCGCGTGGTTGGATCGGACGCCGGCCGGGCGGCATCGTTTAGAGCCCGTCCGACGGTGCATGACAGCCGCTGACGGGACCTGTAGCATCGTGCGCTGATCACGAACAGCAACAGGATGCGCCAAATCGGCGAAAAAACATGACTGATGAGCAACCGAGCGTGGCGCAGAGTGTCGAGCCGGTGTCGCCGGTGGCGGAGCGCGAGCGGGAGCGGTCGCGCGAGGCGGCGGCACCGCCGCCCATTGCCGTTCAGCCCGAGCATTTCTTCAATCGCGAGCTTTCCTGGCTCGCCTTCAACGAGCGGGTGCTGGAGGAGGCGACCAATCCGGCGCATCCGCTGCTCGAGCGGCTGCGCTTCCTCTCCATCTCGGCCTCCAATCTCGACGAGTTCTACATGGTCCGGGTCGCCGGCCTGAAGGGTTTGGCCGATACGGGCGTGACGGCCGAGAGCCAGGACGGCCTGACCCCGGTGCAGCAGCTGGCCGCGATCAACGAGCGGGCCGGGCGGCTGATGACCGAGCAGCAGCGGATCTGGCACGAGCTGGTGGCGCTGTTGCGTGCCGAGGACATCGCGGTGCTCGATGCCGAGGAGGTGACCGACGAGGAGTGGCGCGGGCTCGAGGCGCGGTTCGCCGACGAGGCTCTGGCGGTGTTGACGCCGATCGCCATCGATCCGGCGCATCCGTTCCCCTTCATCGCCAATTGCGGCATGGGGGTGGTGCTGCAGCTGACGCAGAACCGCGACGAGGATTTGATCGGCCTCGTGCTGTTGCCCGGCAAGCTCGACCGGTTCATCCGGCTGCCCGGCGACGGGGTACGGTTCTTGCCGCTCGAGGCCTTGATCGCGCGCTGGAGCGAGCTGTTCTTCCCGGGTTTCGGGGTCAAGAGCTACGGCTATTTCCGGATCATCCGCGACAGCGACATCGAGATCGAGGAGGAGGCGGAGGATCTGGTTCGGCTGTTCGAGACGCTGCTCAAGCGGCGCCGGCGCGGCCACGTCATCCGGTTGACCACCGATGCCCAGATGTCGCCAGCACTGCGTGGTTTCCTGATGCGGCAACTGGATGTCGAGGCCGAGGACGTGTTCGCGCTCGACGGCGTTCTCGGCCTGGTCGACACCAAGGAGATCATCGTCAAGAACCGCCCGGATCTGGTCTTCAAGCCCTACAGCCCGCGCTATCCGGAACGGGTCAAGGATTTCGGCGGCGACTGCTTCGCTGCGATCCGGCAGAAGGATTTCATCATCCACCACCCTTACGAGAGCTTCGACGTGGTGGTCGAGTTCCTCAACCAGGCGGCGCGCGATCAGGACGTGGTGGCGATCAAGCAGACGCTCTATCGGACCTCGGAGGGCTCGCCGGTCGTGGCCGCGTTGTGCGCCGCGGCCGATGCCGGCAAGTCGGTGACCGCACTGGTCGAGCTCAAGGCCAGGTTCGACGAGGAGCGCAACATCCAGTGGGCGCGCGATCTCGAGCGTGCCGGCGTGCAGGTCATCTACGGCTTCATCGACCTGAAGACGCACGCCAAGGTGTCGATGGTGGTGCGCCGCGAGGCCGGGCGGATGCGCAGCTACTGTCATTTCGGCACCGGCAACTATCACCCGATCACCGCCCGGATCTATACCGATCTCTCGTTCTTCACCTGTGATCCGGCGCTCGCCCGGGATGCGGCGCGCGCCTTCAACTACATGACCGGCTATGCCGAGCCGCGCGGGCTCGAGAAGATCGCGATCGCTCCGGTCGATCTGCGCCAGCGGCTGGTCGAGCTGATCGAGGCCGAATGTGCGCATGCCCGGGCCGGCAGGAAGGCCGCGATCTGGGCCAAGCTGAATTCGCTGGTCGACGAGGAGGTGATCGAGAAGCTCTACCAGGCGAGCCAGGCCGGTGTGGTGATCGACCTGGTGATCCGCGGCATCTGCTGCCTCAGGCCCGGGGTGCCCGGGCTTTCGGAGAACATCCGGGTCAAGAGCATCATCGGCCGGTTTCTCGAGCATTCGCGGATCGTCTGCTTCGGCAACGGCCACGGGCTGCCATCCAAGCAGGCCAAGGTCTTCATCTCCTCGGCCGACTGGATGTCGCGCAATCTCTCGCGCCGGGTCGAAACGCTGGTGCCGATCGAGAACGAGACGGTGCACCAGCAGGTGATGTCGCAGGTGATGGTGGCGAACCTGAAGGACACCGCGCAGAGCTGGCTGCTGCAGGCGGACGGCAGCTACGAGCGGCTGCGGCCGGGCGGCCACCCGTTTGCGGCGCACACCTATTTCATGACCAATCCGAGCCTTTCCGGGCGCGGCAGTGCGTTGCGCAAGGGCAAGCAGCGCGCCCAGCGGCTGCAGCTCGTCGTCGGCGCCCGGACCCGGCGGGATATTGACGGCGAATGGGACGGCGAGGCGGACGGTGACGCTGGAGTCGGGGATGCGGGAGCCGGGGATTGAGCGCCGCTGCCGGCAAGGTGGCCGACAGGCTTGCCCGGCAGCGACCGGCGGCGGCCGATCGGGACGCCCTGACCCGGGCACCGGTGGCGGTCATCGATATCGGCTCGAACTCGGTGCGGCTGGTGATCTACGACGATCTGAGCCGGGCCCCCTTCCCTCGCTTCAACGAGAAGTCGCTCTGCGGGCTCGGGCGTGACCTCGATACCAGCGACCGGCTGCCCGAGGCTGCGATCGCCGCCACGGTGAACGCGGTGCATCGCTATTGCGCCATCGCCCAGGCGATGCAGGCGCATCGGATCGACATCCTGGCGACCGAGGCGGTGCGCCGGGCGGTCAACGGTGACGACCTGGTGGCGGCGATCGAGAGCCGCACCGGTCATGCGGTGCGGATTCTGAGCGGGGCGGAAGAGGCGCACTACGCGGCCCAAGGCGTGGTCGCCGGGTTCTGGCGGCCGGTCGGCATCGTCGGCGACCTGGGTGGCGGCAGCCTGGAGCTCACGGGCCTGGCCATGGGTGGTGCGGGCAAGCCCGAGCCGAGCGAGGATTTCGCCAGCCTGCCCCTGGGTGCCCTGCGGCTGCAGGGGCTGATGGACCGCGACCCCAAGGCCTTGCGCGAGCGCATCGACGGGGTGCTCGGCCCGCGGCCGTGGGGTGGCGGGGGCGAGCGGCCGGAGCGGCTCTATGTCGTGGGCGGTGGCTGGCGGGCTCTGGCGCGGGTGCATCTGGTGGCGAGCGCAGCACCGCTCAAGGTCGTCCACGGCCTCGAGCTCGACCTCGCCACCGCCCGCGGACTCGCCAAGTCCATCCTGAAGGCCGATCCCAAGTCGATCCGCAGCCTGCCGGGCCTGCCTTCGGGGCGGGCCGCCACGATCCAGACGGCGGCTCTGGTCTTCGATCGGCTGTTGAAGGCGATGGGCCCGGAGCGCGTGGTCTTCTCCGCTCTGGGGCTCAGGGAAGGCTGGCTCTATGCCTGCCTGCCGGCGGAGGAGCAGGTGCAGGATCCGCTCTTGGTGGGGGCTGCCGCGTTCGGCCGGCCGCGGGCCCGGGTGCCGCATATCGGTGCTGCGATGCAGGCCTGGACCGCACCGCTCTTTGCCGGCGAGACCGAGGCCGAGGCCAGGCTGCGTCTGGCGGCTTGCGAGCTTTCCGATTTCGGCTGGCGGGATCATGCCGAACTCAGGGCTCTGCAGAGCTTCTATCGGCTGACCCAGTTTCCCCTGGTCGGGCTCGACCATGCCGAGCGGGTGTTTCTGGCGGTCGCCATCTTCAGCCGCTACGGCGGCAGCGAGAGCGAGCCCGAGATCCAGCCCTTCTTGCAGCTCTTGGCCCCGGCGGCGCGTCGGCGGGCGCTGGTCCTCGGCCGGGCACTGCAGCTCGGCTATCGCTTTTCCGGCAGCGTGCCGGAGCTCTTGGCCCAGGCGCGCCTGGCGCTGGCCGGTGACACCTTGCGGCTCCTGGTTTCGACCACCGAGGACGTGCCGGACACCGAGCCGGTGCGCACCCGGCTGAAGAACGTGGCCAAGGCCTTGGGCGTGCGGCGGACCGAGATCGTCAAGCCGTAGCGGCGAGCTGGCGCTGGCGCAGCCGGCGATCGAGGGTGCCGCTCGCCATGGCCGCCTGGATCCGGCGGATGCGGAAGTAGCGCTCGCTGAAGAACCCGGCCTCGGTCAGCCCGGCCTCGCGGTAGGCCCGGTGCAGCTGCTCGATGCCGGCCCTGAGCGTCCAGCGCGGCCGGAAGCCCGGCAGGACGTGGCGGATCTTGTCGCAGTCGACCCGGTAGTTGCGGGCATCCGGGCTCGCCTCGTCGGCATAGTCGATGGTGGTCCCCGAGACCTCGCCCGCGACCAGCTCGGCCACCGCCCGCACCCGGTAGTTCTCGGCCGTGTCGCCGACGTTGAACGCGGTGTCGGCGACCAGCTCGGGTGGTGCCTCGAGGACCGCGCGGAAGGCCTGGGCGATGTCCTCGACATGGACGAGCGGCCGCCAGGCGCGGCCGTCGCTCAGCAGGAGGACGCGGCCGGTGGTGACGGCGTGGCCGACCAGGTTGTTGACGACGAGATCGCCCCTGAGCCTGGGCGAGAGGCCGTAGGCGGTAGCACTGCGGAGATAGGTCGGGGCGAAGTGGTCGGTGGCGAGGCCGGCCAGGTCGCGTTCGGTCCAGACCTTGCTTTCTGCGTAGGGGGTGACGGGTGCCAGTGGCGCCGTCTCGTCGAGGTAGTCGTCGCCGGCCGCACCGTAATTGCTGCAGGAGGAAGAGAAGAGGAAGCGCCCGGCACCGCTGTCCCGGGCGAGCTCGGCCAGGCGCAGGCTGGCCCGGTGGTTGATCTCGTAGGTGAGATCGGGGTCGAGATCGCCCAGCGGATCGTTGGAGAGGGCGGCGAGGTGGACCACCGCCTCGATGCCGTCGAGATCAGGGCGCTCGACCTCGCGCAGGTCCCGGGCGATGGTCCGCACCCGTGGCAGCGTCTGGCCCGGCAGGTCGCAGCCGGCGTAGAGCCCGCAATCGAGCCCGGTCACCTGGTGGCCCGCGGCGATCAGGTGCGGCACCAGCACCTGCCCGATATAGCCCTCGCTGCCCGTCACCAGCACGCGCATCCGTCGCACTCCCTCTCGGCTGTCGTCGTGGCCGCATCGCTGCCGGCGATCCGCCGGGCGATGACCCACCGACCGCATGCTAGCTTCGCGCATTAGTTGAATGCAACGAGTTATTTCTCCTTATGCGCGAAACGCGCGGTCTCTGGCCAAATCGACGGGAACGGCCTACATGGCGGGTTCGTCAGCAATCAGCACGAGCGGCTTCATGAGCGCCACGGCGGTCGGGCTCCAGCGCGATTTCAAGGTCATCGGGGTGGTCGGCACCGCGCATGGTGGCAGCCATTTCTTCCACCTCGTGCTGCCGCCGCTGTTTCCCTGGCTGCGCGACGCCTTCGGGGTGAGCTATACCGAGCTCGCCCTGGTGATGACGATCTTCTTCGCCGTCTCCGGCCTCGCCCAGGCAGCCGTGGGCTTCGTGGTCGATCGCGTCGGTGCGGCGAGGGTGCTGACCGTGGGGCTCGGCTGCCTGACCTTGGGTGCCCTGATGGTCGCCCTGGCCCCGGCCTATTGGGCGCTGTTGCCGGCGGCCGTGCTGCTCGGGCTCGGCAACTCGGTCTTTCACCCCGCCGACTACGCCATCCTCAACCACCACGTCACGCCGAGCCGGATGGCCCGGGCGTTCAGCGTGCACACCATCGGCGG
>SLRI01000655.1 GCA_007131045.1 Rhodospirillales bacterium | reverse complement strand
CGAGGTCGGCCGGATCGACGAAGATGTGCCCTTCGCCGCGATAGGGCAGGTCGGCGGCGGCAACACTCGTGAAGGCCAGGATCAGGGCTGCGGTTGTCGGGATGACGGGTACTTTCATCTCCCCCTCCGTCGCTCGTGGATGGATCGAGCGGCCGACAGTCACCGACCGCACGCCCTGACCCTAACAAACCGAGGTCGTCTCGCCAGCTGCCCGGCCGATCACAACGGCGTGAGGTTCATCGCCACACGAGCGCCCGACCGGTCAAGCGGACGCCTCGCCCAGCGCCGCCGCCACCGCCTCGCCGATGGCGAGCGACGCCGTGAGCCCGGGACTTTCGATGCCGAAGAGGTTGACGAGGCCCGGGATGCCGTGGTCGGCCGGGGTCTGGATGGTGAAGTCGGCGGATGCGACGCCCTTGGGCTGGGTCTTCGGGCGGATGCCGGCGTAGCCCGGGGCCAGGGCGCCCGCCGGCAGGTCCGGCCAGTAGCGGCGGACGGCCTCGTAGAAGACGTCGGCGCGTTTCGGGTCGACGTCGTAGTCAATCGTCTCGATCCACTCGGTGTCCGGGCCGAACCGGCATTGCCCGCCCATGTCGATGGTGACGTGGACGCCGAGGCCGGCAGCCTCGGGGACGGGGTAGATCAGCCGGGAGAACGGGCTCTTGCCCTCGAGCGTGTAGTAGCTGCCCTTGCAGTAGTAGGCCGTGGGAGCCGAGGCCTCGTCGTAGCCTTCGATTTTGCGGGCGAGGGCCGGGGCCTCGAGGCCGGCGCTGTTGACCAGGATGTTGCAGGTGAGGTCCATCGGCGCCTCGCCGCCGACCCCGAGCTCGAAACCTTCGGGGATGACCGCGGCGCGCTCGAGGCTGGCGTGAAAGGCGATCATGCCGCCCGCGTCCTCGAGGTCACCCTCGAAGGCCAGCATCAGGGCGTGGCTGTCGATGATGCCGGTGGACGGTGACCACAAGGCGCCGGTGCAGGAAAGCGCGGGCTCGAGCGCCCGGGCCCTCTCGGCATCCCAGAGCTCGAGGTCGAGAACGCCGTTCTCGGCGGCTTTCTTCTGAATCCGCAGCAGGTCCTCCAGTTGCGCTTCGCTGGTCGCCACGATCAGCTTGCCGCAAGCTTCGTGCGGGATGCCGCGTTCCCGGCAATAGGCGTAGAGCTGGTGCTTGCCTTCGACGCAGAGCTTCGCCTTCAGGCTGCCGGTCGGATAGTAGATCCCGGCGTGGATCACCTCGCTGTTGCGCGAGGAGGTTTCGCTGCCGATCAGGCCGTGGCGCTCGAGGACGATCACCTCGCGACCGGCGAGGGCCAGTGCCCGGGCCACGGCCAGCCCGACCACCCCGGCCCCGACGACGACGGCTTCGACGTGCTCGGTCATGCGCGATAGGCGGCGCGGAGCTCGTCGAGGAGCACTGCGCCCACGCCGGCGGTGGTGGCGGCGGCCAGGATGTCGTCGAGGCTCTTGGGGTCGAGCGGCACGCCGGTCCTGCTGCGCGCTGCCCGGTTTTCCAGCTCGGGCTCGCCGGGGATGCGGACCTTGTCGATGCCGGGTGCGGGTGCGGACGCCCGAATCCAGTCCTTGACCGCCTCGAACTCGCGGCCGATCGCATCGCGCTCGCCGAACCTCGCGCTGTCGATGACGATGCCGAGGACGCTGTTCAGGATGCCGCCCTTGCGCGGATGCTCGGGCTGGACGGTCTGCCCGCCGGTGAGGGCAGCACCGAGGAGTTCGCAGAAGACGGCGAGGCCCGAGCCCTTGTGCTGGCCGAAGGCCTTCAAGGCGCCACGGCGCTCGTCGACGAGGGCGGTCGGGTCGGTGGTCGGGCGGCCACCCTCGTCGATCACGGTATCGGGGGGCACCGGCACGCCCTTGTTGCGGGCGACCCGGGCCTTGCCGAAGGCGATCGCACTGGTTGCCATGTCGAGGACGGCGGCGGGGCCGTCGCTGCCGGGCACGGCCACGGCGAAGGGGTTGGTGCCGAGCCTGGCGTCGCTGCAGCCGAAGGGCGCCTGGTGCGGCTGGTGGTCGGCCACGTTGACGAAGAAGATGCCGGTCATCCCGGCTGCGGCGCAATCCTCGGCATAGTGGCCGACCCGGCCGATATGGGCGGCGTCACGCACCCCGAAGACGCAACAGCCCTGCTCCCGGGCGCGCCCAATGCCGGCTTTCGTCGCTGCCGTGATCATCGCCTGGCCCACCCCGCGCTTGGCGTCGAAGAGCAGCAGCGCGCCGAAATCGACCAGGGTATCGAGGCTCTGGTTGGGGACGAGCAGGCCATCGAGGGCGAGGCGGACATAGTCCGGCAGCATGCCCACGCCGTGGCTGTCGTGGCCGGAGAGGTTGGCGAGCGCCAGGTGCCTGGCGACGATCAGGGCCTCTTCGTCCGCCGAGCCCAGGGCCGACATCGTGGCGAAGGCGAGGCGCTCGAGCGCTTCGGCGGGCAGCGTTTGCATGATGGGTCCCTGTGCTCGTTATGGGCCGGCCGTACCCCGGCGTTGCGCTATCGCTTATCGCGGGCTGGCCGCCAGGGGCAAGGTCGGATCGTCCGTCTTGCGGCTTTCGAGCCGAGTTCGGGAGATCTCTTCGAGGTGGTCGTGCAGGCGGGGAGGGGCTGCGATCAGGCCCTGGTGCAACAGGCTCTGGCGGTTCAGAGCGAGCGGCTGGCCGGCCCGGTCGGTGGCCTTGCCGCCGGCTTCTTCCAGGATCAAGAGGGCGGCTGCGATGTCCCAGTCGTGGCTGCGGCGCCAGGAGAAGTAGGCGTCGAAGCGGCCGGATGCCACCAGTGCTATCTTGTAGGCGAGCGAGCCGATCGTGCTGACCCGGGCCTCGGGGAAGAACGGGCGGAAGTCGCGGGCCTTGCGTTCGCCGGCGCTCAAGACGATGCGCGCGGTGCGCGGCTCCTCGGGCTCGTCGACCCGGAGCGGGTGGTCGTTGAGGGTGGCGCCGGCGCCGCGTCTCGCCTCGAAGCATTCGCCGGTGGCGGGGTTGAGCAGGCAGGCGAGGACCGGCCGGCCGGCTTCGACCAGGCCCACGGAGATGGTGAACTCGGGCAGGCCCTTGGCGAAGCTGCGGGTGCCGTCGATCGGGTCGACCACCCAGACATGGGTGCTGCCGTGCCGGCGGCCGTCCTCCTTGGTCTCCTCCGAGAGCCAGGCGGCGGTCGGCAGCGCCTCGCCGAGACTTCTCTTCAAGGCGTTGTCGACCGCGAGATCGGTCTCGGTCAGGACTTGGCCCGGCGATTTCTCCCACGACCTGCCGCCCTGACCGAACGCTTCCATGGCGATCACGCCGGCATCGAGCACGGCGCGGCGGAGGTGCTTCTGCAACGGATCGAGGTCGAGGCTCACCAGATCGGCTTCCCGCTGCCGGGCAGGCCGAGGCGGCCCCACTTCTCGGTCACCTTGGTCACGATGTCGTCGGCCATGCGGATCTTCTGTCCCCACTCGCGATGCGTCTCGGGCGGCCACTTGTCGGTGGCGTCGATGCCGAGCTTGCCGCCGAGGCCGGACTCCGGCGAGGCGAAGTCGAGATAGTCGATCGGCGTGCCCTCGATCACGGTGAGATCGCGGCCCGGATCGACCCGGGTCGAGATCGCCCAGATGACGTCGTCCCAGGAGCGGGCGTCGATATCATCGTCCACCACGATGACGAACTTGGTGTACATGAACTGCCGCAGATACGACCAGACGCCCATCATGACGCGCTTGGCGTGGCCCGGATAGGCCTTCTTGATCGAGACGACCGCCACCCGGTAGGAGCAGCCCTCGGGCGGCAGCCAGAAATCGACCACCTCGGGGAACTGCTGCTGGAAGAGCGGCAGGAAGACGTCGTTCAGCGCCTCGCCCAGGACCGAGGGCTCGTCCGGCGGTCTCCCTGTGAAGGTCGAGAGGTAGATCGGCTCGCGGCGCATGGTGATCGCCGTGACCTTGAAGGTGGGGAAGGGCTCGACCGAGTTGTAGTAGCCGGTGTGATCGCCATAAGGCCCCTCGTCGGCCGTCTCGTCGAGGCTGACCTCGCCTTCGATCACGATCTCGGCCGTGGCCGGGACCTTCAGGGGTTGGCTGACGCAGTCGACCAACTCGACCCGTGTACCCCGCAACAGGCCGGCGAACTGGTATTCCGACATCGTGTCGGGGACCGGGGTGACGGCGGCGATGGTGGTGCCGGGATCAGCACCGATCACGGCGGCAGCCGGCAGCGGCTCGCGCTTTTCGGCCTTCCAGCGGCGGTGCTGCTGCGCTCCACCCCGGTGCTTGAGCCAGCGCATGATGGTCTTGTCGCGCTCGAGCACCTGCATGCGGTAGATGCCGAGGTTGAACTTGTCTTCGCGCGCCGTGGTCGGGCCCTTGGTGACGACGAGCGGCCAGGTGATCAGGGGGGCAGGCTCGCCGGGCCAGCAGGTCTGGACGGGCAGCCGGCCGAGATCGATCTCGGCACCGCGCAGCACCACCTCCTGGCAGGGTGCCCGGCTGACCGTCTTGGGGCGCATGGCGAGCGCAATCTTCATCAGCGGCGCCAGGTCCATCGCCTCCTTGAAGCTCTCGGGCGGCTGCGGCTGGCGAAAGAAGGCCAGCATCTCGCCCACGGCCTTCAATTCATGCGACTCGCGGTTGATCCCCCAGGCGACCCGCTCGACCGTGCCGAAAAGGTTGACCAGGACGGGCATCGACGAGCCCTCGACGGTCTCGAACAGCACTGCCGGCCCCTTCTCGGCCAGAAGCCGCGTCTGGATCTCGGTCATCTCGAGGACCGGCGAGACCGACTCCTTCACCCGAACGAGGCGGTTCCTCGATTCCAAGTGTGCAATGAAGCTGCGCAGATCCGCGAAGGCCATTTCAGAAAGAATGCGGGGGAAATGATTTCCCCCGCGCCCCCTCGAAATTTTGGACCCTCGAGTTTCGGTGGGGTGCGGGGAGGATCATCCTCCCCGCGTTTCTTTTCTGCATTCGCTAGGCGGCCTTCCACTTGATCGAGCAGCCCATCGACGGGATCTGCTCGATCGTGGTCTTGCCGGTCTCGGCGATCTCTTTCATCGCGTCGTAGAGCTCGCGCCTGGCGCCCTCGGGGGCGGTGTCCCGTTTCGATTCGTCGAGCCGGCCGCGATAGTGCAGCTTCAGGTCGGCGTCGTAGCCGAAGAAATCCGGCGTGCAGACGGCACCGTAGGCGGCGGCCACTTCCTGGCTCTCGTCGTAGAGATAGGGGAAGGGGAACTGCTTCTCCTCGGCCCAGCGCTTCATGTTGGCGAAGCTGTCGTCGGGATAGTTGTCGGCGTCGTTGGCGGAGATGGCGACGGTGTTGATGCCGAGTGCTTCGAGGTCCCTGGCGTCCCGGATCAGCCGGTCGATGATCGCCTTCACATAGGGGCAGTGGTTGCACATGAAGACGATGAGCAGGCCCTTGGGGCCGCGGGCCGATTCCAGCGTCACCGTCTCGCCCGTGGTGCTCGGCAGGCTGAACGGGATGGCGGGGCGGCCGAGTTCGGCCTCGGGCGTGGTCATGGCCATGGCGATCCTCCTATGCACACGTTGATGGGCACGGCTGCCGCGTTGCTGCGCCGCGCTATGGATGTAACACAGCGGACCGGTTCGTCGAGGGTCACCCGGCCCTGGGCTCGAGCCGGATCACCACCTCGCCATCCTGATCGGCGAGCTCGAGGGCGCCGTCCTCGAGCGAAAAGCCGGTGACCCGGCCGAGCGCGTCAAAGTAGTCGATCTCCTGGGCCATGATCGGCTCGTCGCAGGCCATCCGGGTGGTGCCGATCTCGCTCATCATGATGACGCCGTCCTCGGCCGCTCCGAGCGAGCCGAAATAGCGGTTGCAGCCGCCGATGCCGGCGATGGCGCCGTCCTCGTCGATGTCGAGCGTGGTCTCGATCTCCTCGGCGGT
>SLRI01000189.1 GCA_007131045.1 Rhodospirillales bacterium | reverse complement strand
GACGGCCATTGCCTGACCAACCTGGTCGCCGACTACACCATCGGTGCGGAGGCCAAGCTCGTCCACGATCGCCTGCAGCTCGGAGCCGCGGGAACGACGTTCGTCGGGCTCAGCCGGATTCGTGTCGGCGAGCGGGGCGAGCTGAAGCAGACCCTGGCGACGCTCGGCGGCGCGCTGGTCCGCAACGAGACCGACATGCATCTCGAGGGCAGCTTCATCGAGGCGCAGCTCAACGGTGTCTACATGCCGGTCGACAATGAGCACGTCGACAACGTCATTCGCGTGCACCACGAGAAGCCGGACGGCCACTCGGACCAGTTCTACAAGGGCCTCGCCCTCGACAAGGCGAAGGCTGCCTTCGCCGGCAAGATTTTCGTCTATCCGGACGCGCAGCGGACCAACGCGTTTCAGCAGAACAGCAACATGCTGCTCTCCGACGACGCCGAAATCTCGAGCAAGCCGGAGCTCGAGATCTACGCCGACGACGTCAAGTGCAGCCATGGTGCGACCTGCGGCGAGCTCGATCCGGTGGCCCTCTTCTATCTGCGCAGCCGCGGGCTGACCAGGCCCGAGGCCGAGAGCCTGTTGACCTACGCCTTCGCCGCCGAGGTGCTCGAGCGGTTCGCCGATCCCGCCATCATGAAGCTGGCGCAAGAACGGCTGGTCGCGCGCACGCCCGGTGGGGCGAACCTGACGGAGATGCTGTGAACGACGCCGCCACCATCGCGACCAGGGCCGAGACCTTCGACGTCGAGGCGATCCGCGTCGAGTTCCCGATCCTGGCGACCGAGATGCAGGGCCGGCCGCTGGTCTATCTCGACAGTGCGGCCTCGACGCAAAAGCCCCGGGCGGTGATCGACGCCCTGGCGCGCGTCTACGAGGCGGACTACGCCAACATCCATCGCGGCATCTACGATCTGAGCCAGCGCGCCTCGGCGATGCACGACGAGGCGCGGCGCAAGGTCGAGCGCTTCATCAACGCGCGTGACTGGCGCGAGATCGTCTTCACCCGCAACGCGACCGAGGCGATCAACCTGGTGGCGCAGTGCTTCACCGCAGCGAAATTGGGCCCGGGCGACGAGATCCTGGTCTCCGAAATGGAGCACCATGCCAATATCGTGCCCTGGCAGATGATCGCCGAGGCCAAGGGGGCCAAGGTCGTCGCCGCACCGGTGACCGATGCGGGCGAGCTCGATCTCGAGGCCTTCGAGCGGCTGATCAAGCCCGAGACCCGGATGATCGCCACGGTCTGGGTCTCCAACGTCCTGGGCACGATCAACCCGGTGACGGAGATCGTCGGGCTGGCCAAGGCGCACGGGATTCCGGTGCTGATCGACGCGGCGCAGGCGGTGCAGCATCTGCCGGTCGACGTCCAGACGCTCGATGCCGACTTCATCGTCTTCTCCGGGCACAAGCTCTACGGGCCCTCGGGCGTCGGCGTGCTCTGGGGCAAGGCCGCCCACCTCGATGCCATGCCACCCTACCAGGGCGGCGGCGACATGATCGAGCGGGTCAGCTTCTCGGGCACCACCTGGAACGAGATTCCCTTCAAGTTCGAGGCCGGCACGCCCGACATCGCCGGGATCATCGCCCTGGGTGCGGCCATCGATTTCGTCGAGCGGATCGGCATCGAGGCGATAGCCAGGCACGAGGCCGAGCTTTTGGGCTACGGCACGCGGGCGATCCAGCAGGTGCCGGGCCTGCGGTTGATCGGCACCGCGCCGGAGAAGGCCAGCGTCTTGACCTTCACGCTCGAGGGCGCACATCCGCAGGATATCGGAATGATGCTGGATCTCGACGGCATCGCCATCCGCACGGGCCATCACTGCGCCATGCCGCTGCACGAGCGGTTCGGCCTCAGCGCCAGTGCGCGGGCGTCGTTCGGCGTCTACAACACGACCGGCGACATCGATGCGCTGACCAAAAGCCTGCATCGGGTGGCCGGGATGTTTCAATGAGGGTGGGGGAAATGGCCGAGGAAAACGGGCTCGATCGCGCCGAGGCATTCTTGAACGACGACAATGGTGCCGGCCGAAACGGCAACGGCGAGGCCGCCGTGCCGCCCGAGCGGATGGCCGAGGTCGAGAAGCTGGGGGAATCCATCGTCGCCCAGTTGAGCTCGATCTACGACCCGGAAATCCCGGTCAACATCTACGAGCTCGGCCTGATCTACAAGATCGACGTCCACGACGACAACGCCGTGACCGTCGACATGACGCTGACCTCGCCCAACTGCCCGGTCGCCGAGTCGCTGCCGATGGAAGTCCAGCACAAGGTCGAGGCGGTCGACGGCGTGAAGGGCTGCGAGGTCAAGATCGTCTGGGAGCCGATGTGGCACCCCTCGATGATGACCGAGGAAGCCCAGCTCGAACTCGGGCTGATCTACTGATCGCCCTTGCCTGAACCGCGATCGGCTGGCACCGATCGCGCATGACCTCGCTGCTCTTCGACTGGCTGCTCCTGGCCGCGCTCGTGCTCGGCGTGCTGCTCCTGGCGTTTCTGGCGCTGCGCATCGTCCAGACCAGCGGCGATCCGGTGCTCGAGCCGTGGCATGTCCACGTCCCGGACGAGGTCGGGGCCGAGGCCATCGAAGCGCTCGACTGGCAGGGCTATGTGGCGGCCGAGGCGGCGCTTTTCGATGCCGTCGAGGAGGAGATCAGCGGTCACCTGCCGGCCCGCGACCAGGTGCCGATCAACCGCTACTTCAAGGACAGCCCGGTCCACCCGCGCGGCTTCGCGCGCGACTGGAACCGGTCGTTCGTCCTCGAGCCCGAAGGCGCTCTGAGGGGCGCCGCCGTGTTCCTGCACGGGCTCACCGATTCGCCCTACAGCCTGCGCCACGTGGCCCGGGCCTACCGCGACCGCGGCTACCTCGCGATCGGCATCCGCCTGCCCGGCCACGGCACGGTGCCGGCGAGCCTGACCCGGGTCGGCTGGCACGACTGGACCGCCGCCTGCAGGCTCGCCATCAAGGAGGCCAAACGCCGGGCCGGCGACGCGCTGCCGCTGCACCTCGTGGGCTATTCCAACGGCGCCACGCTCGCCCTCGACCAGGCGCTGCACGCCCTCGATGACCCGACGCTCGACCGTCCCGACCAGCTCGTCCTGATCTCGCCGATGGTCGGCATCACCGCCTATGCACGCTTCGCCGGGATCGCCGGCTGGCCCGCCATCGTGCCGCGCTGGGCCAGGACCGCCTGGATCAAGCGGGGGCCGGAGTTCAACCCGTTCAAGTACAACTCGATGCCGGTGCACGCGGCGCGCCAGTCCTACCGCGTGACCCAGGACCTGCAGAGCCAGCTGACCCGGCTCGCCCGCAGCGGCCGGCTGGACGGGCTGCCGCCGATCTTGACCTTCCAGTCGGTGGTCGATGCCACCGTCCTCACCGATGCGGTCGTCGACGCGTTCTACGCCCGCCTGCCCGCGGGGCGGAGCGAGCTCGTCCTCTTCGACGTCAATCGCAGCACGAGGTTCGGCCACCTGATCAGGCCGCGCGCCGCCCGCGAGGCCGAGGCGCTGCTGCCGCCAGCGCCGCGCAACTTCGGCACGACCATCGTCACCAACCGCGATGCGACGACGAGTGCTGTCGAGGCCCGCACCACCGCGGCCGGGCAAACCACGACCACGCGCCGCCCGCTCGAGCAGGCCTTTCCCGCGGGCGTCTACTCGCTCTCGCACGTGGCCCTGCCCTTCCCGCTCGACGACAGCCTCTACGGCCTCGAGCCCGACCCACCGGACGAATTCGGCACCAGCCTCGGCGCCATCGCGACCCGCGGCGAGCGCAACGTCCTGGCCGTCCCGAGCGACGATCTCGCCCGGATGAGCTCGAACCCGTTCTTCGATTTCATGATCGAGAAGATCGAAGGGGTGATCTCCGCGGGCAAATGAAGAAATCCGGGGAGGCAGCGCCTCCCCGTGCCCCACCATTTTTCTCGGCGCGTGCTGGACAGATGGTACGGCGGACTGCAGGCTGCGGGAATGAGTGAGAAAATCGCGCTGTTGCATGTGGTGCTCGTGGGCTCGGAGCCGGCGATCTGGCGGCGGGTGGCGGTGCCGGTCCGGGGCAGCCTGCGGATGATCCACGACATCATCCAGGGCGCCATGGGGTGGCAGGACTATCACCTCTGGGAGTTCATCGTCGGCGACAAGCGCTACGGCATGCCCGAGCCGGGATGGCGGGAGCGGGGTCTGTTCACGGCCAAGAATATCCGGCTCCAGAAACTGATCGAGCGTGGCGTCGAGCAGTTCGACTATGTCTACGACATGGGTGACGACTGGCTGCACCGGATCACCATCGAGGCGGTGGAGGACGGCGAGCCCGGCCTCGCCTATCCGCGCCTGCTCGACGGTGCGCGGCGCGCCCCGCCCGAGGACGTGGGCGGCATCCCCGGCTTTCAGGCCTTCCTCGAGGCGATGGCCGATCCGGCGCATCCCGAGCACGAGGCGATGGTCGCCTGGTACGGCGAGGTCTTCGACCCCGAAACCTTCGACCAGCTCGCCGCCGAATACCGCATCGGCAGCATCGCCAGGCGCCGCACCGCCGGCAAAGCCGCCTACGCCAGATCCCGAGCCGGCTGACCCTCGTCGCACCAGCCCGCTCCGGCGCCGCGTATTGGCGAGCAGCCTATCGCCGCATCGGTGCTTCCACTAGTTTCGCGATCTGGCTACTCGCCCGCTGGGAACACGCCCGATGGACCGCAGGCTCACCACGATCCTCGCTGCCGATCTCGTCGGCTACTCACGGCTGATGGCGGCCGACGAGGAAGGGGTCATCGCCCGGCTGCGGGTGGCGCGCGCCGAGGTGGTCGACCCGGCCTTGGCCGAGGCGGGCGGGCGAATCGTCAAGACGATGGGCGACGGCCTCTTGGTCGAGTTCGGCTCGCCGGTGGCGGCGGTCAGGGCAGCGCTCGCCGTGCAGCGGGCGATGGCAGTGCTGGAGACCGGCCCGGAGGAGCAGCGACTCCGGTTCCGTATCGGCGTCAATCTCGGCGACATCGTCATCCACGGCGACGACATCCTCGGCGACGGGGTCAATGTCGCGGCCCGGCTCGAGACCCTCGCACCGCCGGGCGGGCTCTGCATCTCCCGCGCCGTTCACGACCAGGTGCGCGGCAAGCTGGATGCGGTGCTGACGCCGCTCGGGCCGCAGCCGATGAAGAACCTGCCGGAGCCGGTCGAGGTCTGGCGCGTCGAGGTGGAGGGGGCCGAGGCCGAGCCGGCGGTGAGCGCCGGCAGCCGGCCGTCGGTTGCCGTGCTGCCGTTCGACAACATGTCGCGCGATGCCGACCAGGACTTTCTCGCCGACGGCATCGTCGAGGACGTGATCACCGAGCTCGGCCGGTTTCGCGACCTCACCGTCATCGCGCGAAATTCCAGCTTCAGCTTTCGCGGCCAAGCCTTCGACGTGCGCCGAATCGCCGAGGCCTTGGGGGTGCGCTACGTCGTCGAAGGCTCGGTCAGACGATCTGGCGATCGCTTGCGGCTGACGGCGCAGCTCATCGACGCGGCCGACGGCAGCCATGTCTGGGCCGGGCGCTGGGACCGGACCATGGCGGACCTGTTCGATCTGCAGGACGAGCTGACCCAGGCGATCGTCACCGCTGTCGCCCCGGAGATCAGCGCGCACGAGCGCTCACTCGCCCGGCGGAAGCCGACCGAGAGCCTGACCGCCTGGGAGCTCGCCCAGCGGGCACATGCCGAGTACTACCGCTACACGGCAGAATCCGTCAGGGCGACCATCGCGCTCGCCACCCGGGCGATCGCGGCTGATCCGGCGCTGGTGCTCGCCCACACCTTGCTGGCCCGGGCCCATGTCAGCGAGGCGTTCACCGGTTGGTCGGCGGACCCCGAGGACAGCCTGCGGGCGGCCCGTGCCGCGGCCGAGCGCG
>SLRI01000426.1 GCA_007131045.1 Rhodospirillales bacterium | reverse complement strand
CCTTCATCGACTGGCTGGTCGGGGCGGAAGGCCAGGCGGCGATCGCGAGCTTCACGATCGGTGGCGAGCAGCTCTTCTTCCCGGTTGCAGAAAGTAAAGAGTAAGCTTTGGGGAGGATGAACCTCGCCACATTCTTCAAGACGTCGAGGCGGCCGGGTTCAGGCGCCAGAGCTTGACATTGAGCGCCAGGGCGAAGCTCACCCAGGCGAGGTAGGGGACGAGGAGCCAGGCAGCGAGCGGGCTGATCGGGTGGAAGGCCAGGATATTGACGAGGATGGCGAGCCAGAGGGCGGCCATGCCGAGGGCCGCGAGATCGAGCCGGCGGCGGCGAAAGGCGAGCCAGGACCAGGTGGCGTTGAGCGCCAGTTGTAGCGCCCAGAGGGCGAGCGGCAGGGCGGCACCGGCAATCCCGGCCTCGCGCCAGACCAGCCAACCCGCCGTCGCGATCATGATGTAGAGGACGAGCCAGACCGGGCCGAAGAGCGCGTTGGGCGGGCGCCACGAGGGCTGGTTCAGGCCGGCGTACCACTGGCCCGGCCGAAAGACGATGCCGGTCGAGGCGGCGGCCGTGCAAAGCGCCAGAAAGACGACGAAGGCCGTGACATCCATCATTGCGAGTGCCTCACCCGATGGCGCCGATATGGTGCAGCACGCCGCTCGAGATCCGGCGGATGGTGTCGTAGTGCGCTGCGATCGGGCGGAAGATCAGCTCGTGCTCCTGGGCATAGGATTGGCTCTGGCCGTCGCGGTAGCTGGCCGGTTCGCCATAGTCGAGGCGGCGCGGCTCCTCCGTCAAGGGGAAGACCTCGGTCAGAATGTCGAGGGCCGGCTCCACCTCGAGCCGGATCAGTGCCATGATCACCTCGTCGTGCGTCGTGTTGTGCCGGTCGCTGAAGTCCGGCACGTGGACCGCATCGAGCATCAAGGCCTGGATCACGGCGATCCGCATGGCGTGCATGGAATTCAGGTTGTTGCGCGTCTCGAGGTCGACGACGATCGGCTGATCGCCGGCATCGCGGGTCAGCCGGCGGTGCTCCCTGAGCGCCCGGGCGAGGTCGATATAGTCGCGGATGAGGGTGCGGCTGACCCGCGCCAGGCGGTCGTGCAGGTCCATCCGCTCGAGGAAGGTGGAGACCAGGCGCAGGCTCTCCTCGCGCAACGGGTCTTTCTCCAGCTGTGCCAGCCGCAGCCAGGCGCCGGGGTCGAAGAGATCGAGATAGGCGACGAGCACGTCGGGATCGGTGAACTTGAAGGCGTGCTCGACCATGGTCATCAGCCGGCGGAAGCGCGGGCTCTCGCGGTAGAGCCACTGGAAGGTCTGCGGGTCCTTGTCGACCGCCTGGCCGACGCCGCCGATGGTGTTGGCCAGGATGCCGAGCTGCTGCAGGATGGCGTTGTGCGGGATGGCGCGCAGCTGCGAGGGATGCTCGAGCATGGCGGCAGGGCCGCCCCGGTCGTGCTGCCGCTTCAAGGAGCGCGAGCCCGTGGGATAGAGCATGTTGGTGCCGAAGGCGCCGAGCAGCGTGGCGTAGCATGGATCATCGATGAGCCGCGCGTTGAACTGCTCGATTGCAGCGAAGAATTCGTTCGAATAGGCGGTCTCGGCATAGAAGGGATCGCCCGCTTCGCTCGGCGGCTCGAGGCAGTGCTCGAGCATCCGGGTAAGGACGGCAAGAGCACCGTGCTCGTGCATGAAGACGAGATAGCCATCGCCGCCCTGAAAGCTGCTCTCCTCGGTGAGGCGGATGCCGGCCGCCGCCATGATCCGGCGGCATTCGGGGGTGTCGTAGTAGAGGAACCGGTCCTTGAGGCTGTCGGGATGGGCGCCTCTGCCGATGCTCTCGCCGTGGGTGTCGAAGACGACGAGTTCGATGTCGGCGAGGCCGTGCCGGGACAAGAGGTCGGCGAGCTGCAGCCGCAGCCGCTCGATGGCATTCGAGGCGGCGATCTGGCCGAGATAGCGACCGGCATCGGAAAAGCCGGTCTGGATGCACATCCGCCCGCGGCGCTTCAGATAGGCGCGATAGGCCGGGACCTCGAGCGCCCCTTCGAGCACCTCGACCCCTCGGTCGAGCGCCTTGATCGTCTCGAACAAGGGCGAGATGTCGATCTTGCCGTCGACGCCGAAACGTTTGGCAAAGTAGAGCGCGGTCAGGAGCGTGAACGGCGTCTCGCACTCGGCGATCAAGAAGCGAATTGGCTCGCTGCCGTCGAGATGCTTGAGCATCTGCGCGATCAGCATGAAGACACGCCTGGCCGTGGTCTTCTCGCTGGCGACCGAGCCGAAGTTCACGGTCTCCGTCTTGGCTTTCTCGATCATCTCGACCACGGCGGTCCGGTAGCTCAGGCGGAAGACCGGATCGTCGGGCGGATGATCCATGTCGATCGACTTGCGGATCGCGTTGTGCAGCTGCACCGCGTTGATCCGCACATGGGTCAAGGCCGAGGTGAGGCCGTGATTGGCGGTCTCCGCCTTCAACACCCAGATGGCGCGCCGGGTATCGGCGTCCTCGGCGGCACTGAGCGCCCGGTCGAGAAGGGCGGTGAGCTGCGAGGCGTCGGTCAGCCGCGACTTGCCCATGCGCTGCATCTCGCGCGACATCAAGGCCAGGGCCTCGAACGATTCGGGTTTTTTCGGATCGAAGGCGTCCAGCACCTCGAGTTCGTCGCGCAGCGCCTTGTCGGCCAGCGCCAGGCGGGCTTCGATCAACTCCAAGACGGAGGCGGTGTTGCCGCCGTCGGTGCCCTTCTGGCGCAGGCCCGCGATCACCCCGGCTGTGTGCGTGAAATGGTCGAGCTGCAGCTGCACGCGCTTGGCGTAGGTCACCCACCAGCCGATGTCCGAGCGGCCGTCGGTGTCGTAGCCGACCCAGCTCGCGAGGCTGATCAGGGCGGGCACGAGGCTGTCCACGTCGTCCGGGTAGTGGCGGCTGACGACGTCGAAGACGATGCCGTAGATCAGCCGGAGCGCCCGGCGCAGGTTCTCGATCACCTCGCGCGACTGGGTGTGCTCGAGGTCGAGGTCGAGCCGCTGCTCCGGCCGGTGATAGGCCCGTTCGACCCGCTCCATGAGCTCGGCCGTTGCCGCATCGTCGAGCAGGCTGCCGTCGTCGAAGCGGCCGATGGTCAGGCGGATGAGGTCGCGCTGCAGCGGCAGCGCCAGGCTGAAGGTGGGATGCGCGGTGAGCACCAGGCCGTAGAGCCGGCGGCCGAGCCGGGCACGGGCGATCTCGACCGGCAGCAGCGCCCCCGCTTCGTCGTGCACGAGCCCGGTGATCAGCGCCTCGAGGCGGCTTCGGTTCTTCGCCGGGTCGGTCTCGCCAAGGTAGTCGTCCATGCGCCGGGCGCGGGCGGCGAAGGCCTGGGCGGTGAGCCGGCGGACCAGCCGGGTGAGATCCTCGCGGTCGACATCACCGCAGCGGATCTCGCCCAGAATGTCGCCGGCCAGGAGCTTGATGGGGTTGGCGGCGGGATCGACCTCGACGCGCTCGCGGTGCGCCTCCAGTCTGGCAGCGTAATCCAAAATCCGCTCGTCGACGTCGCTCGCCGGCAAGACCGTTCGCGAGCCACCTTCCGTCACATCGTTCATTCCTGCCCTTTCTCGCCTGGCCTTTCCCGAACGCCGGCCCGACCGTGGCGCTCAACGCCCGCCGCCTTTCTCGCGGCGATAGTGATAAGGTATCCTGTTGCGTCGCAACAGCCCCATGCGGCGAGCACACGCGGTCTCCCGTGGTTCACCGGTCACAGTCGGTTGCGCGTCGGTCGAAATGCGATGCCTCGTAGTTTGGCGCGGCGGACCTTTGCCGCTATCACCGTAGCTGTCTAGGCGAGCATCTTCGACTATGATCGTCGAGCCTGCGCGCGGCAGGCGATGTCGGCAACGCGCGCGGCTACGGCAGGTGGGACAACGCAGTGCAGAAAATCAGTCGTCGGCGCGCAATCTATCTCGGAGCGGCAGCGGCTCTCGCCGCCGGCCTCGGGCCGCTCGCGGCGCTGGCCCAGGCGGCGAGCGAGCAGCAGCGGCTGGTCGATCGTGCGCGGATCGTGGTCGAGGAATTCCAGGCCGACCCCAATTTCGCCAATGTGCCGATCTACGTGCAGAACGCTTATGCCGTGCTGATCGTCCCCGACATGCTGCAGGGCGGGCTGATCATCGGCGCCGAGCACGGTGTCGGCGTCCTCTTGGCGCGTGATCCGGTGAGCGGCGCCTGGGGCGATCCCGCCTTTTACGAGATCTGGGGCGGCAGCCTGGGGCTGCAGATCGGCGGGCGGTCGTCGGATGTCCTCTTCACGCTGATGAACCCCGAGGCGGTCGACAAGCTGTTGACCACGAGCTTCAAGCTCGGCGCCGATGCCAGCATCGCCGTCGGCCGGATCGGCGCCGGGGTGGGTGCCGGGACCACCGCGCGCTTCGGCGAAGACATGTATTTCTTCGCTCGCACCCGCGGCCTGTTCGGCGGCCTGGCGCTCGACGGCAGCGTGGTCAACGAGCGCACCGCCTGGAACGACGCTTATTACGGCGATGGCGTCTCGGCCCGGCAGATCCTCCGGGGCGAACTCGCCCCCCGGCCCGGGGCGGTGGCCCTGCGTGAGGCGCTCGCCCGCTTCTGATCGGGCATTGACTTCGGAATTACTCTAGTTTCAGGATAGAACCGTTCGCTTTGCGCAATCCTCGCGCTGCCGTTACCGGTGCCGTCGTGTTTCAGTTCTGGACCGGCGAGGGTGTGGCAGATGGGTATGGCATTTCGGATCGATCCCGAGGTGGCGGCGGACGACGCCGGCATTCGGCTTTCCGGCCGGGTGATGGGGCAGCTGAGCGCCGCCGAACAGCTGGTCGTCTGGGCCTGTCGCGAAACCGCCGGCCCTGCCGAGGCCGGCGCCGCGGATCGTCTGAACCATGGCTTTCGCCTCGCCTTCGGGCCCAGGCTGACGGCTGCGGCCGCCTGCAGCTTCGACGGCCTGCGCCGCTGCCTCTCGGCCGATCGGCACCGCGCTCCCCGCTTTTGCCCGTTGCGCTGCGCCTGCATCTCGGCCGACGAGGATTGCGTGCTCGGCGGCCTCGCCGCTGTACAGCTCGGCGATCGCGGTCGCCACGACAGCCTTGTGCACCGCTTCGTCGTTCCGCCGGCGCGGCTGCAACTCTGGCGGCAAAGCCGACTGGTCGGCATGATCCTCGACCACGCCGACCTCTTGCTCCCGGATAAGCGGCGCGTCCAGCTGGCGGCGGACGCGATGCAGCATTGAGCGGTGCGGTATCGAGCAATACGAGTTCGGACCGTGCGGCACCGTCTCTGGTTCTGGCTCGGCCTCGGCAGCGGTCTCGCGACCCGGCTGGTGCTGGTTGCCGGCTGACGAACGGCTGACCGTCTTTCCTCCAATGGTTGATAACATTGCGGCATGAACAATTTTGAGTTATGCGAAAGCATTCGCTCGAGCAGCACGGTCGCGCCATGTCCGTCAACTTCATCTACGATCGGAAGACGTTCGGTCCCGGCAAGCTCCTGATTCGTCCGGACGACCCGCCGCATCACGCTTATCTGATCCAGGCCGGCCGGGCGCGGGTGTTCGCGCATTTCAAGGGCCTGCCGGTCGAGCTCGCCGAGGTCGGCGCCGGCGAGATCGTCGGCGACATGGCGCTGATCCGCCAGTCGCGCCACCGCTATGGCGTGGAGGTGATCGAGACGATCGTCGCAGTCGTCATCTCGGTGCAGCAGATTCAACAGCTCATCGACCATGCCGACCCGCTGCTGCGGACGATCCTGAACGGCATGGTGCGTCGGGTAGACCTGCTGAACGAGGAAAAGCGGCCGCACGCCGCCTTGCTCGTCTAGACGGCTGCCGGGCCGGTTCGCCCTGGCACCCTTGCGCGCACGCCGCTATCGTCCTCCGTG
>SLRI01000049.1 GCA_007131045.1 Rhodospirillales bacterium | reverse complement strand
GCGATCTTGATGGTCGAGCAGAACGCCAAGCAGGCGCTGGCGATCGCCGATCGGGGCTATGTCCTGGCGACCGGGCAGAACCGGCATGCGGGGACGGGGCGGGAGTTGCTGGAGGACCCGGCGGTGGCGGAGATGTTCTTGGGGGGGTGAGCGGGGGGCGGACAAGGCCGCGGCGGCGTTAGGATCGATCGCGGTGCGGTTTGGCGGTGAACTGACCGCCATCACCGAACGCGGGAGCGATGCCGGATGCCGACGGACAGCGTAGAGTGGCCGGATCGTGAAGACCTCGGCGCCGTGCTGGAGCGGGCGAAGGCGGAGGGTTGGACCGAGCTGGCGTTGATTGCCGGTGAGATCGGCGAGGGGAACGTTCACCGTGTGGTGGGCGCTCGATGGGAAACAGGGAGGGTTATTGGGCTCGCCCGGCCGCTCCCGCCACTTCCAGCGATACTGATGGAGATCGATAGCCTTACTTCGCTCGATCTCGGGGGCAACCAGCTCGGCGACGCGGAGGCCGCAGAGTTGGCAAGGCTCGGCCACCTCACCATGCTCGATCTCTGGGGTAACCGGATCGGCAACCCGGGAGCCGCCGCGTTGGCAAGGCTCAGCAACCTCACCGTGCTCAATCTCGGATCCAACCAGATCGGCGACACGGGAGCCGCCGAGCTGGCACGGCTGAGCGGCCTCACCGCGCTCGATCTCGCCGGCAACCAGATCGGCGACACAGGGGCGCGGGCCATTCTCGATGCCTGGGCAGACCCCGAAGCCTCGGTCAATCGTGAGCGTCTCAATATTGGGCGCAATCCAGGAATCGAAGGCCTTCTGCCAAAAGAGGTGCTGGCACAGACCGATGCGCAAGTGATCATTGCCGCTTGGCGGCAGCGGAAGGAGCAGGAGGCGCTGCAAGTGCCGCTGCCCACACCCGAGGCGGCGGGTGAGCCAGTGGCGCATGGGGTGCAGGTCGGCACTGCTCCTGGCGGGCGACTTACGCTGGTCGATCCGGCGTCAGGGGCGAGGGCGCGGGACGACGAGATCGGCCGGGAGTTGCATGGTGAAGTCGGCTTGGCGCTCGATCGGCTGATAGCGGCGGCTGGGCGGTCAAATGTCGTGGCCGAATGGCGGGAGGTGGCGGAGGCGGCGAAGGCGCGGCTCGGTGGTGGGCCGACCGAGGTTCGGGTTTCGGCGATCTTGCGGATCGAGCGGTTGCGGTCGTTGCGGGAGGCGGACGAGCGGCGGCGGGTGGCGCCCGATCCGTTGGTCGAGCCGGCCGAGGCCGGGGTGGCGGCGGCGCTGCGGGACGCGGTGGCGGCGGCCAATCTCTATGTCGAGACCGATCCGTATCTCGCCGAGCAGCAGCGGCGGCTGGCCGATCCGGGGCTCGATTTGGCGATTTCGACCGAGGAGGCGGAGGCTGCCGAGGCCGAGCTGGACGAGCTGGAGATTGCCGATCCGGCGCTCTTGGCGGAGTTGCGGCTCGGGCGCGAGACGGCGGCGGCGGGTGGGCGGGCTGGGGAGCGGGCGTTGGCTTGGCTTGCCGGATCGTGGCGGAACGTTGTGCGAGAGATGTTGCGGCAGGTGCTCGCCTGGGTGCGGGAGCAGGTGAAGTCGGCGCGGGCGACCGCCGCTGAGGCGGCGATGCAGGCGGAACTCGGAACGGTGATCACGATCGAGGAAGCAGCTGAAGTGATCGCCTCGATGGCGCTCTCCGGGAAGAATGCCGCGGCGGCGGCAGCTCGGGCTGGTATTGCCGGGCTTCGAACCACTGGGCGCGCTTTTTTGACGGGTGCCGGTATCACGGGCGGCAGCGTGGCAGTGGTCGGGATGGTGGCCTTTTTGGAGCAGCAGTTTGCGCTTTTGGCGCGGCTCGGTTGGCAGGTGGACTTCACTGCGCTGCTTGCACGGGTGATCGGGCTTTAGCAGGTGCTGTCGCGTCGAGCAGTAGTATGCTTGACGTATCGCATACTGGGCGTATAAAAAAGGATGATCCGGAGCTTTCGCGATCGGCGGACGGCGCTTTTGGCGGCTGGAGAGCGGGTTCCGGCGTTGGAGGGGATTCGGCGTCAGGCGGAGCGGCGGCTGCGGTTGTTGGAGGCGGCGGGGTCGTTGGGCGAGTTGCGGCGGTTGCCGGGCAATCGGCTGGAGGCGCTGAAAGGAGATCGGCTCGGGCAGTACAGTATTCGGATCAATGATCAGTGGCGGTTCTGCTTTTGCTGGCCCGAGGATGCGGATGGGCCGGAGGATGTAGAGATCGTAGACTATCACTAGGAGGGGACATGGCGCGGACGCCGATACATCCGGGTGAGATTTTGGCGGAAGAGATCGAAGCTGCCGGGTTGAGTGCGGCAGAGTTGGCGCGGTTGATCGAGGTGCCGGCCAATCGGGTGAGCATGATCATTGCGGGTCGGCGGGCCGTGACGGCGGATACGGCGCTGAGGCTCGGGCGGTATTTCGGGACGTCGGCAGAGCTTTGGCTCAATCTGCAGAAGATGTTCGAGCTTGATCTGGCGCGGGCCGAGCTGGGCGCCTCGCTGGATCGCCTGCCGCAGCGCGCTTCGGCTTCGGCCTAATCGCGCCATCAGAGTTCGCGAACGCATTCCCCATAAAAAGACCAGTGGGGTCCAAGGGGAGGCGCTGCCTTCCCTTGCCTCTTGCCTTCCTCGTGTCCCTTCTCCTTGCCCGGCGCGGCGTGCCTCGGTAAGCGGGGACCGGGCTTGGTTTTCGGGCGTGAGGTTCGTGTTGATCGAGGTTTTGCAGCTTTTGCTCTACGGCACGCTCCTCGGCTCGATCATTGCCTTGGGCGCGGTTGGCGTGACGTTGACGTTCGGGATTTTGGGGTTTGCGAATTTTGCCCATGGCGATTTGATGACCTTGGGCGCTTATGTTTGTTTCTTGATCTATACGCAGTTGGCCTTGCCGTTCTGGCTCGGGGTGGCGGCGGCCGTGCCGGCGACGATTTTTGCGGCGATGGTGATCGATCGGGTGTTGTTTCGAAGATTTCGCCAGAGTCGGCCGATCATCAGCCTGATCTCGTCATTCGGGGCGGCGTTGATCCTGCGCTCGCTGATCCAGATCGTCTGGGGGACCGGGACCTACATGTATTCGGCGCAGATCGTGCTGGCGCAGCGGTTCTATGGGATTCGCTACAAGTGGGATCAGCTCGGGATCATCCTGACCACGCTCGGGATCGTGGTCGGGCTGCATCTCTTCCTCGGGCGGACCAAGGTCGGCAAGGCGATGCGGGCGATGGCGGACAACCCGACCCTGGCCCGGCTTTCCGGGATCGACACCGAGCGGGTGATCGTCTGGACCTGGGTGATCGGCGGCGGGCTCGCGGCGTTGGCCGGGTTGTTCCTGGCGATGGACACGCGGTTGCAGCCGGAGATGGGATGGTTCTTGCTGCTGGCGTGCTTTGCCGCTGCGATTCTCGGCGGGGTGGGCAAGCCGATGGGGGCGATCGCCGGGGGGTATATCATCGGCATCATGATGGAGCTTTCGACGCTGGTTCTGCCGACCGAGTACAGCCCGGTGGTGCCGTTCGCCATTCTCGTGGTGCTGTTGCTGTTTCGCCCGACCGGGCTCTTTGCCGGCCGGAGCAGTTGAGATGACCGGGGCCGGGTTGTTCGCCTATCTGGTCTTTTTTCTGACCTTCGCCGGTATTTATGCGCTGTTGGCGCAGGGCTTGAACGTGCAGTGGGGCTTTGCCGGCATGCTCAATGTCGGCGTGGCGGCGTTCTTTGCGATCGGCGCCTATACCAGTGCGATCGTGACCACCTCGGTCTCGGCCGGGCATCTGGGCGGGTTCGGCCTGCCCTGGCCCTTGGGCTTTCTCGCGGCCATGGTGATCGCGGCCTTGCTCGGCCTCTTCATCGGGCTGGTGACGCTCAATCTGCGCTCGGATTATCTGGCGATCGCCTCGATCGGGATCGCCGAGATCGTCCGGCTGGTGCTCAAGAACGAGGAGTGGCTGACCGGCGGGGTGCGCGGCATCGCCGGGATTCCGCGGCCCCTGGACGGGGTGGTGCCGGGGCAGAACGCGCTGGTGCTGCTGGCGCTGGTGATCGTGCTGATCGGCCTGGTCTATTGGGGGCTCGAGCGGATCTACCGGGCGCCCTGGGGGCGGGTGCAGCGGGGGATTCGCGACAACGAGGCGGCAGCCCGGGCGATGGGCAAGGACAGCCTGGTCTTCCGGTTGCAGGCGTTCGTCATCGGCTGTGCGCTGATGGGGCTTTCCGGGGCCGTTTATGCACATTTCGTCGGCTTCATCAGCCCCGAGGCGTTCGATCCGGTGTTCGCCACCTTCATCGTCTGGGTGATGCTGATCGCCGGTGGCAGCGGCAACAATCGGGGTGCCATCCTCGGCGCCTTCGTCATCTGGGGGGTCTGGTCGGGCACGCAGTTCGTGACCAACCAGCTGCCGGCGGAGTACGTCACCCAGGCGAGCGCCTTGCGGGTGCTGTTGATCGGGGTGTTGTTGCAGGTGATCTTGATCTATCGGCCGGAGGGGTTGCTGCCCGAGCGGCCGCCCAAGCCGATCTGGCGGCGCGACTGAGCGGGCAGGCCCCAGCCCCTTCTAATCGCCCGCCATCCCCCGGCCGTCGCGGCCCGCCGGCTCGGCGGCGCCCCTGCCGCGGCCGCTCGACCACCTGCTGGTGACGGCAGCGATCAGCGCTGCAAGGCCCACCGCGGCCAGGCCCGGGCGCCCGCGGCCGGTTCGCTGCCCCCCTTCACGCGGGTGCTCGCGCTCGGGCTCGCCGTGCAGGCTGCCGGACTTGCCGTGCAGGCTGCCGCCCTGCCGGTCGCCCTCCTCCTTCTCGCCCTTGCGCTTGCCGTGGGCGCTGTAGTGCTCGGTGAGCGCGTTGATCTCGGATCCGACGAGCAGGACGAGGCCGAGGATGTAGAGCCAGAGCATCAGGATGATGACCGCACCGATGCTGCCGTAGGTGGCGTCGTAGTCGCCGAAGTTCTCGATGTAGATCGAGAAGCCGAGCGAGGCCACGATCAGCAGCACGACGCCGAGCACGCTGCCCGGGGTGATGAAGGCGAAGCGCTGCTCGACATTGGGCGCATACCGGTAGAGCAGCGCGAAGACGAGCAACAGTGCCAGGACGATGACGATCCAGCGAAAGATGCGAAAGGCGATGACCAGGGCTTCGGAATAGCCGAGGGTGGTGCCGAGCCAGTCCTCGATGACGCCGCCGAGCACGACGAGGGAGAAGGCGCCGATGATCAAGGCGCCGACGACGATGCTCAAGACGATGGCGGTGGCGCGGGCGACGACGAAGTTGCGCTCCTCCTTCACGTCGTAGGTGATGTTGAGCTGCTGCATGATGGCGTAGATGCCGGCCGAGGCCGCCCAGAGTGTGGCCAGGAGGCCGAAGGAGAGCAGGCCGCCGCGCTGTTCCTGCGTCACCTCGACGACGATGCCTTCGACCATGGCGGCGGATTCGTCCGGCAGCGCCTGGCCGAGGAGGTCCATGATCGCCTGGTCGACGTCCTCGATGGGCAGATAGGGGATCACCGCCATCATGACGATGAGCGCCGGGAAGATCGCCAGCGTCAGGTAGAAGCCGAGGGCGGCGGCCCCATTGAAGACGTTGTCGTCGTTGATCTCGGCGTAGAGGTCCAGCCAGAACCGTTTGGTGAAGAGGCTGCCGAACATCGATCTGCTCCTTGCGCAACGCCCGCGGAACGCAAGCTGGGGGAGGCGTCCGGAGCATGATCGGCGGACAACCGATCTTCAGGCGAAAAAGTTCCAGGCGGCGATGCCGGTTGCAGTGGCAACAGCCCGGGCGCGATCCCGGGGCCTTGGACACTCGAGGGTCTGGTCGGGAACGCGGTTCGTGACCAACTGATTGATGGCGGAATAGGTAGCTCGGGCAAGTGCCTTGCAAGTTTTGCTGATCGGGGT
>SLRI01000333.1 GCA_007131045.1 Rhodospirillales bacterium | reverse complement strand
GTGACGATCTGGCCGGCGACCACGGCCGAGCTCAACCGGGTGCAGCAGCTGTTCGCCAAGACCAACCAGTTCAACCTCACGACCAAGCGCTACAAGCTGCCCGAGATCGAGCGGTTCATCGCCGCCCCCGAGTGGCGGCTCGAGGTGGTGGCGGCCAAGGACAAGTTCGGCGATCTCGGCATCATCGCCGCCGTGCTGCTCGAGCTGCGCGACGACGAGGTCGTCGTCGACAGCCTGGTGATGAGCTGCCGGGCGCTCGGCCGGGGCATCGAGACGGTGATCGCCAACCGGATCAAGGCGATTGCCCGCGCCCTCCGGCCAGAGGGGCGGCTGATCGGCGAATTCCGCCCGACGGCGAAGAACATGCCGGCCCGCGAGTTCTACCCGCGGCAGGACTTCGCCCTCGAATCCGAGGATACCCGAGGGAACTGTCTCTATGCTATGATGGTTCGCTGGGCAGTGGCGCTGCCGTGTTCGACGATCACCGTCATCCAACCGGCGATCGAAGGAGAATGATACTATGCACCTGAAGCTTGCTGAAGTGATGGCCGATATTCTCGACGTGAAAGTCGAGGAGATCACCCGCGACACCGTGCGCGACGGCCATCCGACCTGGGATTCCTTCAATCATCTGAGGCTGGTGACGGCGATCGAGGAGGAATTCGGCGTACAGTTCACAATGGACGAGATCGAGAGCATCGAGACTGCGGGGCAGCTCGACGACATGCTGGACGGCTATCTCGCAAGCGCCGCTTGACCGCCGCTCGAGAAAACGATCAGGCGAACGGCGGCTCGCCCAGATTGAGCACGATCTTCTGCCCACTCATGCCGCCGGCCCAGCTCGACGCCAGGTAGACCATCGCCTGCGCCACCTCGATCGGCTGCAGGTTGCGCCGCATCGCCCGGGCAGAGCCGGCGCGGCGAACGTAGTCGGACGGGATCGAGGCCAAGAGATCGGTCTCGGTCATCGCCGGGACCACCAGATTGACCCGAATGTCGTCGCGCGCCAGCTCGAGCGCCAGGCTCCGGGTATAGCCGACGACCGCCGACTTGGCGGTGATGTACTTGCTCTGGCCCCGGACCGGCAGGTCGACGGCGATGCTCGAGACGTTGACGATCCGCCCGCCGCCACGCGGCTTCATGTGCGGGATCACCGCCCGGCAGCAATTGTGCAGGCCCTGCAGCGAGACCTCGAGCTCGCCCAGATAGTCGGCCCAGCCGAGGCTGGTGACCGGCTCGGGGCGAAAATCCATCACCGCATTGTTGACCAGAACGTCGATGCCGCCCGTCTCGGCCACCGCCCGCTCGACCAGCGCCTCGACCTCTTCCTGCACCCGGATATCGGCGCCCAGTGCCAGAGCCCGGCCGCCCGCCGCCTCGATATCGGCAACGATGGCCCGGGCATCCTCCAGGCCGCGAAAATAGTGCACCACGACCACGGCGCCGTGCATCGCGAACAGCTTGGCCGCCGTCTCGCCGATGCCGCGGCTGGCGCCGATGACGATCACCGTCTTGCCCTCGAGACCCAGGCCGGTGTGCTCCCGGGCGATCTCGGCTGCCGAGAGCATCTGGCGCGGCGGCGGGTTGACCAGAGCCCTGATCTCGCCCGTAGCCAGCGCCGCCCCACCCTGCTCGATCCGCACAGCCGCGATCAGCGTTTCGCTCGCCGCCGAAACCTTGCTCACACTGCCCTCGAGCAGCACCGGCTGGCCCGGCTCGAGGTCCCGCTCGAAGACCAGGGCGAACCGGGTGAAGGTGGCGTGCCGGCCGGGCAGCCGCATGCCCACCAGGGTCGAGAGCATCAGCGTCGCTGCCAGGTTCGGACAGACCGGGACGGCGGGCTCGAGGCCGGTCAGACGGCGCAACGCGTCGAACCCGGCCTCATCGACCGAGAGCTCGAGCACCTCGCGCGCGTTCTCCAGATCCGCAGCCTGCCGGTCGAGCTCCTCGATCGGTGCGGCGAGCAGACAGCCATCGCCCCGACCAACGCCCACCGGCGCCGCGACCAGGTCGAACTCGCCAGCCGCGGTCAGCACGAGGCGCCCCTCGCCCGTGGTCCAGCGCGCCTCGAAGCCCCGGCTGTCCAATTCGACCTCCAGCGCCAGCGTCGTCGGCAGCGGGATCGGCGCCTCGAAGCGCCCCTCGAGCCGGCGAAAGCGCAGTGCTCGGCCGGGAAAGTGGTTCGTCAGACGGGCCAGATGCGCGGTCGCCAGCATGCCGTGCGCGACCCGCTCGCGATAGCGGCTCCGCCGCGCGAAGGCGGCATCGAGATGCAGCGCGTTGCGATCGCCGGAGAGCGCCGCGAAGGCCTCGACCATGGCAGCATCGACGTGGAAGGTCTCGCGGATCGGGGGCTTGGTCGGCGACATGGCTCCTCCGGCGGCGGTCCGGCAACACGGCTTGCCGCATACCGCCTCGACCCCAGGCCGGCCAGCCGAAAGACCACCAGGATATCCCGATCCGCCGATCTGGGGTAGGATCACACAACCATAGCGTGATCCGGAACCGCATGCGGCTGCTTTTCGTGAACTACGAGTACCCGCCTCTGGGCGGCGGCGGCGGGGTCGCCTGCCGCGACGTCGCGGCGACGCTCGCCCAGGAGCACGAAATCCACGTCCTGACTACCCGTGCCGCCGGCCTCGCCCCGTTCGAGGTGGTGGACGGCGTGGCAATCCATCGCGTCCCGGTCCTCGGCCGGCGCGAGCGGGCGCGGGCGTCGATCGAATCGATGCTCACCTTCTTCCCCTCGGCGCTGCTGGCAGGCGGCCGGCTCTGCCGCAGCCACGCCTTCGATCTCGTGGTCAGCTGGTTCGTGGTGCCGTCGGGCGCGGTCGGCCACCGCCTCGCCCGCCGCTTCGCCCTGCCGCACGCCCTGGCGATCATGGGCAGCGACGTCCACGGCCCGCACATGTGGTACGCCCCGCCCAACAACCCGCTCCTGGTGCCCGTGGTCCGCCGGCTGCTGGACAGCGCCGACCTCCGCATCGCCCCGTCGGCGGACCTGGCCTCGCACGCCCGAGCCCTGCAACGCCGAGGCGGCAAGATCGAGGTGATCCCGCACGGCCACCGCCCCTGGCCGGGCGCCGGCCCGAAAGACGCTCCGGAGGACCGCCCGAGAGACGCACCGCTCCGGCTGGTGACCCTGGCCCGGCTGGTCACGAGAAAGCGGCTCGACGTCCTGCTCGAGGCCATGCACACCCTCGCCGACGCCCGGACCCGGCTCACCATCCTCGGCGACGGCCCCGAGCGGCCGCGGCTCGAGCAACGGGCGCGAGACCTCGGCATCGCAGACCGGGTGACCTTCACCGGCTACGTCACCGAGGCCGCCAAGCACCGCGCCCTCGCCGAGGCCGACATTTTCGTTCTCGCCTCCGCGCACGAAGGCTTCGGCCTCGTCTACCTCGAAGCCATGCAGCACGGCCTGCCGATCGTCGCCGCCCGACTGGGCGGCCAAGCCGACTTCCTCGCCGACGGCCGAACCGGCCGCCTGGTCCAACCGGGCGCAGCTTCGGACCTCAGAGCCGCCATCGACGACCTCGCCAGCAACCCGGCCCTTCGCACCCGCATCGGCGCCCACAACCGCGAAGTCGCGGCCCGCCACACGGTCACCGTAAGCGCACAGCGCTACGCCGCCCTCTTCACCGAGTTGGTCCGACAAAAACGACCGGTGGCAACGGCCACCCAAACGGCAGCCGTGCCGGCGATCGAGCAACGCCACCCGGGCTGAAGCACCCCGTCGAGAAGGCCTACCCGTCGAGGATGCCTAGTCGTCGAGAATAAAGGTGACGGCCAGGTTCACCTTGAAGCCCACCACCTTGCCGTTGTCGATCATCAGGTTCTGATCCTTGACCCAGGCGCTGGTAATACCACGCAACGTCTTCGACGCGCGGGCGATGCCCTGCTTGGCAGCATCGTCGAAGCCTTCGGTCGAGGTCGCGGAAATCTCGGTGACACGCGCAACAGTCATAATTCACTCCCTTTTCGTTGGCAGCACAATGCGAGGCGAACAACCCCTGTCACCCACCCCACCTTGCACCATACACCAGGAACGGCCGCAGCGCGAACCGGTTCCAGGAAACCCGATCCCGACCTTTGACGAAGAAAGCAAGAAAGATGGCGGGGAGGCAGCGCCTCCCCACCGGCCCCTCCGGATCCTTTGCGACGGTGCTGATCGGAGCGATCGTGGATCGAGCTTGATCGGTAATGGCAAAGCGGGGATTCTCCCCCCGAGACAGACGAGACAGCCGAGCCAGAAACGCCGAGGAGGAAACCATGCTCTACGAACTGCGCACCTACCACTGCCTGCCGGGCAAGCTGCCGGCCCTCCTCGACCGCTTCGACAAGATCACCCTGAAAATCTGGGACCGCTTCGCCATCCGCCAGGCCGGCTTCTGGACCACCCACATCGGCGAAAACAACCATCAACTCATCTACCTCCTCGCCTGGCAATCCCTCGCCGAACGCGAGCAAAAATGGACCGCCTTCCTCGACGACCCCGAATGGCAAACCAAAAAAGCCGAAACCGAAGCAGCCGGCCCCCTCCTCACCCACGTCACCAACCAAATCCTCCAACCGACCACCTTCTCGTCAGTGAAGTGAGCAAAGAAGCAAAAGATGGCGGGGAGGCTAGCCTCCCCACCGGCCCCACCGGAATTTCGGGGGTGGTGATCGTTGGGATGGCGGCGCAAAAGGTTAAAAAGGGGGAAGGGCTCGGCTGGCTGCGGAAGACCGATCCGGTTGGCGAATTGATGGAACGGGGATAGGCTTTCGCTACTGTAGCGAAAGCGTGGGCGAGGCCAGGTGATCACCAAGATCGAGATCGACGGGTTCAAGAGCTTCGAGCGCTTCTCGCTGAGCCTGCCGCCCTTTGCGGTCATCATGGGGCCGAATGCAGCGGGGAAGTCCAACCTGTTCGATGCGTTGCGGCTGCTGTCACGGCTGGCGACCAACGATGTTCGAACGGCGATGAAGGAGTTGCGCGGCGAGCCGTTGGAACTGTTTCGGCGGATGCCGGACGGTAGCATCGCCAAGGTCATGCGGATCGCGGTCGAGACGCTCCTCGAGAAGGTCGTGCGCGACGATTTCGGCGAAGAGGACACGCTCAAGCACACCCGTATCAGGTATGACCTGACGATCACCCGGCGCGAGGAGGAGGGAATCGAGAAGTTCTTCGTCGAGCACGAGCGCGCCTTGCCGATCCTCAAGAAGGGCGATCGATGGCAGCCTTTGGGAAAGCCGTTGGCGAAGCCCTTCCAGGATAATTTCCTCGTCTACGGGAAGCGTGACCCGTTTCTCGACACGATCGGCGAGGGCGAGCAGCGGCGCTTCGAGCTGCGACAGGATGGCAAGGCCGGGCGGATCCGCAGGGTGCCGGCTCTGGGCGCCTATCGCTCGGTGCTTTCGCAAGTCGCCCTCGTACAGGAGTTCCCGCATCTGGTGGCGCTCAAGCAGGAGCTTTCGAGCCTCCGCTACCTACAGCTCGATGCCGCAGCGGAGCGGCAGCCGAGCCCGACGGACGCCCCGGAGATCCTCGAGCGCGACGGCAGCAATCTCGCTGCAGTCCTGTTCAGGATCGTGGCCGAGACGGCGACGACTGACGCGCGGCGCGGTGTCCTGGTGGACATCCGCAACGAACTGGCCTCGCTCGTGCCTGGCGTCGTCGATCTGATGGTCGAACGGGACGACGAGCGGCGCGAGTATCGCCTGAAGGTCGCGATGCGCGACGGGCAGACCTTCAGCTCGCGCGTGTTGTCCGACGGGACGCTGCGCATCCTCGCCCTGTTGACGCTCCTCTACGATCCCCGGCAGCGCGGCGTCCTGTGCTTCGAGGAGCCCGAGAACGGCGTCTCGCAATTGCGCCTCCACGCCCTCATGGAGTTCCTGGAGGAGTCCTGCACGGATCCGCTC